>NZ_DASYTH010000196.1:0-106182 GCF_036002505.1 Actinophytocola sp.
ATGCTCGTGGCTGTTCTGTTGTGATCCTGCGTCGACAACAGGAATGATCAACAACAGCCACGAGCCCCACCAACCCACCCCCACCAGCCACTCACCCACAGCCACTGAGAGGCGTCACACCCCGATCAAGTTCGAAGAGCCAGTATGGGCTGCTTTCTCAAGAGCTTGCCAAGGAGCTGATCCCATCGATCGGTACGCGGAACATACTTGTGCACGAGTACTTGGAGATCGATATCGATCGGGTCGCTGCCGCTGTAAAGCTGGCGCTCGATGGATATGGGCGCCATGCGACGACCATTGCACGGTTTTTGTTACGTGAGGTGGGTGCCGAGGAAGCGCATGATGTCGGGGAGGACGCGTAGCCAGTAGGCGGAGTTGTGGGCGCCTTTGGAGATCGCGGGGAGCTCGGGGCGCGACAGGGTGATGAACTCGCGGGCGGCGTCGGCGAAGGCGTCCTCGGTGCCGCACCAGAGGCCGATGGGGGTGCCGGTGAGCTCGTCGGTGTGGTGGAGGGGTTCGAACTCGAGCCATTGTTCTTCGTCGCGGAAGGAGTTGCGTTTCTTGGCGTCGGACCAGTACTGGAACATGGCCGGGCTGGCCAGGGCGACGGCGCGGAGGTCCTTGCGCTGGCGGGCGTAGTTCAGCGCGGCGAAGCCGCCCATGGAGAAGCCGAGGGTGCCCTGCGGAGCGCTGAGGCCGCGGGTGGTGAGCCAGCCGGGGAGGTCTTCGAGGAGCATCCGCATGGGGTTGTCGCCGTCGCGGTCCATGAGGTAGGTCCGGCCGCAGTCGACGGCGACCGCGGCGAACGGGGGGACGCCGGAGCGGGTCGCGGCGGTGAGGAACTGGGGCAGGCCGAAGTCGAGGTAGCCGCGGGCGTCGCCGCCGCGGCCGTGCAGCACCAGGCAGACCGGGAGCTTCTGGTCGGGAAGGCCGGCCGGGCGCATGATCACGAGGTTGATCGCGCGGCCCCGGGCCGGTGAATACACCCGATCGACGGTAACCCGGCCGGGCGGGACGTTGGGTACGGTCGCCGCCTGCGAGCCCGCCCTGCCGGTAGCGAGCTCGCCCTGCGCCGCCTCAGTGGTCGCGCTGGCGCCGGCGACACCGGTGCCGACCAGGGCGAGTCCGAGGCCACCCAGCAGGAGCTGACGCCGGGTGACCGGCGGTCTTCCCATCTGGACCCCCCTCCCTCACCCAGCGTGTCGCGAACTCCATCGGCTGATCATGGTGATGGGTTACGCCGCCGCCGGCAATAGTTCACGGTCACAGTTGCCAGTAGGTCGAAACCGGGCAGGAGTGCCGGGCCATGGACAATGGTCGAATGAGCAGCGAGCAGGACGCCGGAACGACGGTCGAGCCCGACACCCCGCCCCTTCCGCCGCGGCGCGGGCTGCTGCTGGTCCTGGTGGCGCTCGTGGTGGTCACCGCCGACATCATCACCAAGATCATCGTGGTGGCCACGCTCGAGGGCGAGCGGCCGGTCCGGGTGCTCGGCGGCCTGGCCTACCTGCAGCTCGTGCGCAACCCGGGCGCGGCGTTCTCCATGGCCACCGGGATGACCTGGGTGCTCAGCCTGATCGCGCTGGCGGTCGCCGGCGCCATCGTGTGGATCCTGCCGCGGCTGCGTTCGGCCGGCTGGGCGGTCGGCCTCGGCCTGGTGCTGGCCGGCGCGCTGGGCAACCTCTCCGACCGGATCTTCCGCGCGCCCGGCCCGCTGCGCGGCCATGTGATCGACTTCGTGTCGGTGTTCGCGCCGAACGCCGAGAAGTTCCCGGTGTTCAACGTGGCCGACTCGGCGATCACCATCGGCGGCGCGCTGATCGTGCTGATGGCGCTGCTCGGCCGGGACTACGACGGGCGCTCGACGAGGGCCGCCACATGACCGGTCTCCGCACGTTGCCGGTGCCGGAGGGACTCGACGGCATGCGGGTCGACGCGGGACTCGCCAAGCTGCTCGGGCTGTCCCGGACCGCGGTGGCGGAGCTCGCCGAGTCCGGTGACGTCCGGCTGGACGGCCGGGTCGCCGGCAAGTCCGACCGGCTGGTGGCCGGCACGATGCTCGAGGTGAGCCTGCCCGCGCCGGCGGCGCCGGTCCAGGTCATGGCCGTGCCGGTCGAGGGTCTGATCGTGCTGCACCAGGACGACGACATCGTGGTGGTGGACAAGCCCGTTGGCGTCGCGGCACATCCGAGCCCGGGCTGGACCGGGCCCACGGTGATCGGCGGCCTGGCCGCGGCCGGCATCCGCATCTCCACCTCCGGCGCCGCCGAGCGCCAGGGCGTCGTGCACCGCCTGGACGTCGGCACCACCGGCGTCATGGTGGTGGCCAAGAGCGAGCACGCCTACACCGCGCTCAAGCGCGCCTTCAAGGAGCGCACCGTGGAGAAGCGCTACCACGCGCTGGTGCAAGGCCACCCCGACCCGTCCGCCGGCACCATCGACGCTCCGGTGGACCGCCATCCCAAGCACGACTACAAGTTCGCCGTGATCGCCGGCGGCAAGCCCGCGATCACGCACTACGAGACCCTCGAGGCGTTCCGCGCGGCGTCGCTGGTCGACATCACGCTGGAAACCGGGCGCACACACCAGATCCGGGTGCACTTCGCGGCGCTGCGGCACCCGTGCGTGGGTGACCTGACCTACGGGGCCGACCCGGTTCTGGCGCGGCGGCTGGGGCTAGCCCGGCAGTGGTTGCACGCGCGCACGCTGGCTTTTGAGCACCCGGCGGATGGGCGGTCGGTGGAGTTTGTGAGTGAGTACGCGGTCGATCTGCAGGAAGCACTGGAGCGGCTTCGGGGGGAGAGTTGACGCGCAACGTGACGTTGCTTCCCTAGAAGGGAAGCAACGTCACGTTGCGCACCTGTAGGGAGCTGTAGGGAGCTATCCACAAGCGACCCAGTTGTCCACAACTTCGCCCGCCCCGCTACCGAACCCCCGTCGGCGTCGGCACCGTAAACGCATGCCCCGCAGAAATAAGGTCAACTGGCAGGCAGTCGAAGCCGCCGCACAACCTCACTCAGTAATCGCCAGATGGCAGCTCAACCAGCTCGATGTCTCCGATCGGATGATCTGGGAACGCACCCGCCCTGGCGGCATATGGAAGCGTCTCCTCCCCGGCGTCATCAGCCTTCACAATGGTGATCCAAGCTGGCTGCAGCAAGTCGAGGCCGCTCTGCGGTACGCCCGCCGAGGCGCGATGGTTACCGGGCTCGCCGCTGCCCGCCTTTACGGCCTACGCCGGGTGCCCCCGACCGATCGTGTGCACCTGCTGGTACCCATTGACAAGCAACCGGCGACCTATGGCTTCGTGGTCGTAGAGCGCACCACACGCCCGCCTCGGCCCGAACTCAAGGGCGGGTTCCCGGTGGCACCGCTCACCCGCGCGGTGCTCGATGGCAGCAGACGCCTGCTTCGCCAGGACGATGTCGATGCGCTCATTGCCGAGGCTGTGCAGAAGGGCCTGACCACGCCACGCAAGCTGGCCGACGAGCTGGACACGGGATCCCGGCGGGGTGCCGGGCGCCCGCGCGTCACGATTGAGGCGATGTTCGCCGGCGCCCGATCGAAAGCCGAAGCCGATGCCTATCGTCTCGTAGACGCGAGCTGCCTCCCCCGGCCCGTGTGGAATCCGACGCTGATTGCGCCGGATGGAAGCAGGTTGCCGACCCCTGACGGCTGGTTCGATGATGTCGCACTGGCGTGGGAGATCGATTCGCTGGAGTTTCATCTGTCTCCGAAAGACTACGAACGCACGCTTCGGCGACACGCGATCATGACCGCGGCCGGCATCGTCGTGCTGCACACGTTGCCGTCACAACTCGTGCGTGAACCGGCGGCTGTGCTGAACGAACTCAGTGCCGCGTACAGGCAGGCTGCGCTTCGCCCGCGGCCCCCGATCGAACGCGCAACGTGACGTTGCTACCGCTCTAAGGAAGCAACGTCACGTTGCGCACTAGCTGTCCACCGTCCAGTTCAACGCCCGTGATTCCTCGTCGGGCCGGGGGCTCCACCGCACCGAGCCGATCACCGTCGCCTCCGGCACCACGTAGACCGTGTGGCCGCCGGCGGTCTCCCCGGGGGCGACGCCGATGCGGTGCGGCGGGCGGGAGGAGAGCGAGACCGGCGCCTTGGAGATCGTTTTGCCGTCCGGGGTGACGAGCACCAGGTAGAGGTCGGGCAGCGTCTGGAATGGGACGGAGCCGCGGTTGGTGAGCTCGGTGTGCACGACGACCGAGCGCTCGCCCTCCTGCAGGCGGTAGCCGGCGGCGGTGAACAGGTAGTCGGCCGGGTCGACCACCTCGACGAGCTGGATGGCCAGGCGCTCGCCCTCCAGGCCCTCGGTGAGCAGGGTGGCGCCGACGCCTCCGGTACGCGGGGCGGTGCGGGTGGTGGGTTGGGTGCGCTCCTGCGGGGGTGGGGCGGCGGTGGGCGGGCGGTCGCCGCGGGCCCAGGACGAGCTCTGCGGCGGGCCCCAGGTGCTCATCGGCGTGGCCGCCGCGGGCTGCGGGAACGGGTTGGACGGGGGTCCGGTTTGCAGCGGGAAAGGGTTGCTCGGCGGGGGCGGACCCGGCTGTGCCGGGTAGGGGTAGCCGGGCTGAGGGTAGGGCGGCGGGTAGCCCTGCACGTTGTAGGGGCCGGAGGGAGTGGCGTAGCCGCCGGCCGGAGTCACGGGTCGGGTCGCGAGTGCTGCGCGCAGACGGTTCTGGTCGCATTCCACGCCCACCAGCAGCGGCAGGCCGGTGGCGGAGAGCGCCACCAGCCGGGAGGCCACCTCACGGGGATCCATGCCCAGCCGCGCGGCGACGTCGTGCACGGCTGCTCTGCCCAGCTCGGCGACGACGCTCAGCAGGCGGGCGTCCACAGGATCGGGTGCGACCACGGCTCGAACGCTACCCGGTCGCACGGGCGGTCGCGGGCCCAGCCGCGCCGGGCCAGGCGCAATCATTCCGGCCGTTCGCCGAGGTGGATCATGGCAGGATCGGCCGGGTGAGGCCGGCGACGATCGTGCACCGCGGCCGGTGGACCCGGGCCGACCGCGCCCACGACAGCTGGCCGCGGCTGCCGTTCGAGGTGCCCGCCGGCTGCCGGGCACTGACCGTCGCCTTGGACTACGACGCCTCGGCCGGTGCGGTGATCGACCTGGGCTGCGAGGGGCCGGACGGCTGGCGCGGCTGGTCGGGCGCGGCGCGGCACCGGTACGTGATCACTCGGGACGCCGCCACACCGGGGTATGTGGCCGGCGAGCTGGAGGCCGGGCTGTGGCAGGTGGTGCTCGGGCTGCACCGGCTGCCGGAGGCCGGGGTCGACTACCGGGTCACGGTCTTCACCGGTGGTGCGGGGCTGCTCGGGTTGCCGCACCCGCGCCCGCCGGTACCGCAGCGGCCGCCCGCCCGCGCCCTGCCCGCGTCGGCGGGGATGCGCTGGGTGGCCACCGACCTGCACGCGCACACGGTGCACTCGGACGGGCAGCTCACCGTGGACGAGCTGGCGGCGCTCGCGGTGTCGCGCGGGCTGGACGCGCTGGCGGTCACCGACCACAACACGGTCAGCCACCACGCGGAGCTGGCCGCGGCCGCGCGCCGGTACGGGATCGCGCTGATCCCCGGCCAGGAGATCACCACCGAGCAGGGGCACGCCAACGCGTTCGGCGACATCGGCTGGGTGGACTTCCGGCAGCCGGCCGCGGCGTGGATGTCCACTGTGGACGATCGGGGTGGGCTGCTCTCGGTCAACCACCCGCTGGCCGCGGACTGCGGCTGGCGGCACCCGCTGCCGGCCCGGCCTCCGCTGGCCGAGGTGTGGCACTCGAGCTGGCTGGCCCGGCGCTGGAGTGGGCCGCTGGCCTGGTGGCAGGCCTGGGGCACCGAGGTCACCCCGGTCGGCGGCAGCGACTGGCACGGGCACGCGGAGAACCACGAGCTGGGCTCGCCGACGACCTGGGTGGCGGTGCCCGCCTCCGCGCACGGGCCGGATGAGCTGGTCGCGGCCGTGCTGGACGGGCTGCGCGCCGGGCGCACGGCGGTGTCGGTCGACCTGTCGGCGCCGGTGCTGCTGCCGGTGGACGGTGACGTGATCGCCCTTGGCGCGGCCGGGTTGCTGCTGGTCGGGCCGGATGGGCGGCGGCCCGTGCAGGCCGACCGGGAGGCGTTCGCCGCGACCGGTCAGGTGCTGATGGGGCACGACGGCGAGGTCGTGGCCCTGGCGGGAGTTCCGCGCGATCTTGTGTGAGGTTGTCATACCTCGCTTATCGTTAGAAGATTTCTGGCACCACTCGACGGCGAGAGAGGTGCCCACATGCGACAGAGGCTGATACTGGCGGGGGCGCTGTCCGCGTCGCTCGTCCTCTCCGGGTGCCTGGGGCAGCAGCAGAACGGTGGCCAGCAGGGCGCGGAGAATCGGAACGCCGACGCCAAGGACGTGACGTTGACGATCACGTCCAACTCGGTGGCGGGTGGGAAGAACGCGCTCGGGGCCGCCTGGATCGCTGACTGGGTCATCCCGCGGTTCACCGAGGCGCAGAAGGCCAAGGGGGTCAACGCCACGGTCAAGTTCGACGGCATCGGGTCGGACGACAAGGACTACAAGACCAAGATCGCGCTGGACTTCAACACCGGTGGCGGGGGTGACGTGGTCGAGCTCGACGGGATCTGGCTCGGCGAGTTCGCCCAGGCCGGTCAGGTCAAACCGCTCGACGAGGTGGTGGGCAGGGAGAAGGCCGACGCCTGGGACGGCTGGGGTCAGGTGCCCGACGCGGTCGAGGCCCTCGGGAAGTTCGAGAACAAGCGGTACGGGATCCCGGTCGGCACCGACGGCCGCGTGCTGTTCTTCAACAAGAAGCTGTTCGCCCAGGCCGGGTTGCCGGCCGACTGGCAGCCGAAGAGCTGGGACGACATCATCACGGCCGGGCAGAAGCTCAAGGCGCTGCCCGGGGTGATCCCGATCCAGCTCAACGGCGGCACGGCGATGACCGAGGCGACCACCATGCAGGGCGTGCTGCCGCTGCTGGTCGGCACCGGCAAGCAGATCTACCAGGACGGCAAATGGCTGGGTGCCAGCCAGAACCTGCGCGACGTTCTCGGTCTGTACCAGAGGATCTACGGCGGCGGCCTCGGCGACCCGTTGATGCAGCAGGAGGCCAAGGGCCGGGACCGGTCGTTCGCCCAGTTCGCCGAGAACAAGATCGGAATCCTGATGGAGAGCGACTACTTCTGGCGCTCGGTGGTGGAGCCGACCAAGGGCGTGGCCAAGATGGCCGACCGGAACACCGCGGTCGGCTGGGCGCTGGTGCCGGCGAAGACGTCCGGTGCCGGCGTCGGCGGGCAGGACTTCGTGAGCATGTCCGGCGGGGCGATCCGGGTGGTCAACCCGAACACCAAGTACCCGCAGCAGGCCTGGGAGCTGCTGCAGTTCATGAACTCGTTCGAGGCCACCAAGGCGCGGCTGGCCGGCAGCGCGCAGCTGACCCAGCGCGACGACGTGAACAAGGAGGTGCTCGCCGGCGACCCGATGCTGAACTTCATCGCCACCAAGGTGCTGCCGATCACCCGGTTCCGGCCGGGGCTGGCGGACTACCCGGCGGTGTCCTCGGCGCTGCAGCAGGCCACCGCGGACGTGATCAGCGGCAAGAGCCCGGACGACGTGGCGGCCGCGTATCAGGCGGCGCTGGTGAAGGTGGTCGGCCAGGACAAGGTGGCCGGTGGCTGATCCCGGCGTCGGCGCGACCACCCTGCTCGAGGCCCCGGTCGCGCGCCGGGCCTCGGGCAGCCGGGTGGACACCGCGGGCCTGGGAGTCGTGCGGGCGCTCGGGTTCGTGGCGCCCGCGCTGGTGCTGATCGGGGTTTTCCTGATCTTTCCGGCGTTGTGGACGCTCTACATCGGAATCACCAACTACCGGCTGACCGGGCCGGCGTCGGTCTCGCCGCAAGTGGTGGGGTTTTCGAACTTCGTCGAGGCGCTGAACGACGCGCTGTTCGGCAACGCGGTGTGGCTCAGCCTGCTGTTCGTGGTCGGCTCGGCGGTGATCGGGCAGAACCTGCTCGGCTTCGCGCTGGCCTGGACGCTGCGCTCGGTCCGGCCGGGGTTGCGCCGGCTGGTCGAGGGACTGGTGCTGCTGGCCTGGATCCTGCCCGGCGTGGTGGTGGCCTACCTGTGGATCGCGGTGCTCGACCGGTCCGGCGGCACGCTCAACGCCTTGCTGAGCACACCGGGGACCGCGTGGCTGCTGCAGTACCCGATGGCGTCGCTGATCGTGTTCAACACCTGGCGGGGCACCGCGTTCTCGATGATGCTGTACGGCTCGGCGCTGGCCGCGGTGCCGCCGTCGCAGCTGGAGACCGCGCGGCTGGCCGGCGCGGGGAGCGTCGGGATCGTGCGGGACGTGGTGTTCCCGCACATCCGCGGGCACGTGCTGACCAACACGCTGCTGATCAGCCTGTGGACGTTCAACGACTTCACCCCGTTCCTGCTCACCGCGGGCGGGCCGAACCATCGCTCGGAGACCCTGCCGGTGTTCATCTACCAGCAGGCGATCGGCGGCGAGGGCAACGGGCGCCTGGGCTACGCCTCCGCCATCTCGCTGCTGCTGCTCCTGGTGAACCTGGTGATGGCGTTGGTGTACCTGGGTTTGCTGCGCCGGCGGCAATCATGAACGGGCTCGTGTTGCGGCGGGTGGGTTACACGGTGTTCCTGGCCGTGGTGCTGGCGTTCTTCGCGATCCCCATGCTGTGGCTGGCCAGCGCGCCGTTCGACAGCCGGCCGGGGATCGGGTTGCGCTGGCCGGACTGGACGCTGCACAACGTCCGGGCCACGGTCGACCACCCGTACGCGCTGGGCTCGCTGGTGAACTCGCTGATCCTGTGCGTGGTCGCCACGGCGGTGACCACGGTGCTCGCCACGTTGGCCGCGTACGCGCTGTCCCGGGTGCGCATCCCGGGCCGGGACGCCCTGCTGTACCTGCTGTTGCTGCTGTCCAGTGTGGTCACCGGAACCGCGGCGATGGTGCCGGTCTTCGTGCTGATGACGCAGCTGGGGCTGATCAACTCGCACTACGGCACGGCGCTGGTGATGGCCGGCGGGATGCTGCCCGCGGCGATCTTCATCCTCAAGGACTTCGTGGACGCGGTGCCGCGCTCCTACGAGGAGTCCGCGCGGGTGTTCGGCGCCTCCGCCGGCCAGGTGCTGCGGCACGTGGTGCTTCCGGTGGCCCGGCCCGGCATCGCCACGATCTTGGTCTGGTCGTTCGTGCAGGCCTGGGGGAACTTCCTGCTGCCGTTCCTGCTGCTGCGCGACGTGGACAAGCAGCCGGGCGCGGTGCTGCTGCAGACCCTGCGCGACGAGGGCGGCACCGCGAACCTGACCGTGATCCCGGTGTTCTCGCTGCTGTACTCGATCCCGGTGGTCGTGCTGTACCTGTTCGTCAGCAAGCGGTACGGGTTCCGCTTCCACGGAGGGATCAAGGCGTGAGCTCAGGGGCCAACATTCCCGAGATGGAGGACACGGCATAGTGGCGGGTATCGAGCTTGGTGGTCTGTCCACCGTGTATCCGAACGGGGTGCGCGCGGTGGACGCCCTGGACGTGTCGATCTCTGATGGTGAGTTCTTCGCGCTGCTCGGGCCGTCGGGGTGTGGCAAGACCACGCTGTTGCGCACGATCGCCGGGCTGGAACCGGCTTCGTCGGGCACGGTCGAGATCGGCGGCCGGGACGTGACCCGGGTCGAGCCCGGCCGGCGCCGGGTGGCCATGGTGTTCCAGGACTACGCGCTGTTCCCGCACATGACCGTGGCGCAGAACATCGCCTACCCGTTGCGGGTCCGCCGCGAGCCGCGCTCCCGGCAGCGTTCGGTGGCCGAGGAGACCTCGGCGAGCCTCGGCCTCGCCGGGTTGCTGGAACGCCGTCCTGGCCAGCTCTCCGGCGGCCAGCAGCAACGGGTCGCCCTGGCCCGCGCCATCGCCATGGAGGCCGACGTCCTGCTGCTCGACGAACCACTGTCCAATCTGGACGCCCGGCTCCGGCTCGAGGCCCGCACGTTCCTCAAACGCCTGCAACGCGACCTGGGCCTGACCACGGTCTTCGTCACCCACGACCAGGCCGAGGCGCTGGCGCTGGCCGACCGGATCGCGGTGATGGACTCCGGCCGCATCCGTCAGCTCGGCAGCCCCAAGGAGGTGTTCCAACGGCCCAACAGCACGTTCGTCGCCAACTTCATCGGCTCCACGCCCATGAACCTGCTCGACGGCGTCGTCCGGGCCGGCGCCGTCGAGGTAGCCGGCGCACGCCTGGCCACTCCGGCCGCGGCCGGTCTGCCGGATGGCACTCCGGTCGTCGCCGGCATCCGCCCTGAATACCTGTCTCTGTCGCCGAACGGTGACGGTATCCCCGGCGCCGTGTCCATTGTGGAGAACCTCGGCATCAGCTCCCTGGTCACCCTCGAGTGCGCGGACGGCACCTTGGTCGGAGCCACTGTGCTGGAGCACGACGAACCCGAGATCGGCTCCAAGCTCATTGCCGCCCCGCACCCGGGCCGGTTTCTCCTTTACGGTGCGGACGGTCTCCTGTTGGGAGCGACTGGCGCGCTATCTCAGGCCTGATTTCCACTCGTTGCCGTCCGCCACCAGTAGATCCGGCACGATCGTGATGGGAAACGGCCGCGTAGCGTGGAACGCCTCGTCCCCGGTGACCTGGGCGACCTGCCGGTATTTGCTCCTATTGAGTTCGAATACGGTGAGGTTCGGGCGCTGGTAGTCCGGATCGACGATCCAGTAGGACCTGATGCCGAACTTCTCGTACTCCCGTTTCTTTGTGATCGTGTCCCGAAATCGGGTACTCCGCGACGTGACCTCGATTGCGAGCGGTGGTGGCTGCTCGATGAAGACCGTCCGTCGGACCCACTCGGAGTGAACGACCATGACGTCCGGGATGCGGTGGTGGTCCCGGGCGAAGTTGACACCATTGCCAGCCAATACCTCAAGGTGGTCGGGGCACCGCACGCCGAGCATGATGGCCAGCCGGGTGGCGGCCCGGTTGTGGCTGCTACGTGGTGCCGGCGTCACGTCGAGCACCCCGTGCACCAACTCGTAGCGGTTGCCGTCGTCCGGCTGGTCCAGAAGATCGTCGACCGTCAGAAGTCGATCCGGTGGCCAGACGTCGCTCAGCGCCATGACACCCATCGTGCCTCCTCATGCTTACCTCCGCCAGTGTCTCATCGCGACAGATCGATCGCGTGTTCGAGAGGCTAGCCAGGCCGGCCGACGGTCTTCGGGGCGACACGCCGTAGCGGAGTCGGTGCGAACGGTCAAATGCGCCATTCGCTCCGTCAGCCGAGCTGGACCTCGGCGCGGAGGATGCCGTAGACGACGTCGTCGCACCAGCGGCCGGCGCGGAAGGCGATGCCGCGCATGACGCCCTCGCGGGTGAAGCCGGCCTTCTCCAGCGCGCGCTGCTCGGCGATGTTCTCCGAGTCGGTGCCCGCCTGGATCCGGTTGGCCCGGGTGTGGGTGAACAGGTAGTGCACCAGCTGTCGCTGCGCCTCGGTGCCGTAGCCGAGCCCGCGCGCCTCGGGCAGCAGGCCGATGCCGATCTCCCAGCACTCGTAGGGGCTTCCGGCGTTGACCGGGCGCCACGAGACGAACCCCGCGCGCTCGCCGGCCGCCGTTTCCACCATGAGCGCGCACCGGTCCCCGCCGAGCAGCCCGTTCTTTTCGAACCGGCGGCGCCAGTAGCGCGTATCGCTGAACCCGTGCCAGTTGAAGACGCCGATCCGGTCCGGATCGGAGAACATTCCCTCCAGCACCTCGAGGTCGTCCTGGCGCACCGGCCGCAGCCGGACCGCCGCACTCACTCGAGCGTCGCCTCGAGTGTGATCGTGGTGCCGGTGAGGGCCTTGGAGACCGGACAGTTCTGCTTGGCGGCCTCGGCGGCGGCGGCGAACCCGTCGCTGTCCAGGCCCGGCACGGACCCGCGCACGGTGAGGTGGATACCGGTGATCCCCTCGCCGGGCTGGAACGTCACGTCCGCCTTGGTGTCCAGGGACGCCGGCGGCGTGCCGGCGCCGGCCAGGCCGTGCGAGAGGGCCATCGAGAAGCAGCTGGCGTGCGCGGCGGCGATCAGCTCCTCCGGGCTGGTGCGGCCCTCCGGCTTCTCGGCGCGCGAGGCCCAGGTGACCTCGTACCGGCCGAGGTTGGACGAGTCGAGCGACACGGTTCCGGCGCCCTCCAGGAGCGAGCCCTCCCAGTGCGCGTTCGCGGTTCGTGTGGTTGCCATGGGCAGATCACATCAGACCGGGCTGTCGTCCAGAACCGCGGGGTGAGCCGGATCGTCCACGCGCACCCCGGTGTCGGCCAGGTGCAGCGGCCGCACCTCCACGTCGTAGCGGGCGAACGCGGTCAGCGACCAGCCGTCCTCCTCCGCGGTGCGCCGGGTCAGCGCCGAGGCCGGCATCCACAGGTGCACCGTGTGCTCGAAGGCGAGCCCGCGGCCGAGCAGCAACTCGCCGTCCACCACGACCACCCCGGCCGCCGGCACCGTCACGTACTCGGCGCGGGTGGCCCGGTCGGCCGCGGCGTTCCACAGCGTGGGCAGCACCCGGCCGGAGCCGCCCGGCCGCAGCGGGTCGAGCACCTCGCGGGCGAGCCCGCCGGCGTCGAGCCAGTCGTCGTAGCGCGCGTCCGGGTTCCGCTTGCCGCGCTCGAACCGCAGCGACGCCGGGCGCAGGAAGTCGGCGGCGGACACCCGCAGCACCGGCCGGCCGCGGAGTTGGAGCGCGTCGCCGAGCGCGTCGGCGAGATCAGCGGGCCGGGTCGGGGGAGCGCCGTCGACGGCCACCCGGACCCGGCTGGGCCGGGCAGCCAGGGCGTCCGCGAGCTCGTCGACGAGCAGGTCGGTGGACACCGGTCGGAACCGCATGGTCTCCAGATTGTCAGACCCCCGGCGTAGAACTGGGGTTGTGTCCGACACGCCTTGCGGCATGGTGCCCACCCGCCTCGCGTCCGTCGTAGGGTGATGCCTCGTGGCGGCTGACTCCTTCGTACATCTCCATGTGCACACCGAGTACTCGATGCTCGATGGTGCCGCCAAGGTCGCGCCGCTGTTCGCCGAGGCGCAACGTCTGGGGATGCCCGCCGTTGCGATGACCGACCACGGCAACATGTTCGGCGGCGCGGAGTTCTACCAGAACGCCAAGAAGTTCGGCATCAAGCCGATCATCGGCATCGAGGCGTACCTGGCGCCGACCAGTCGCGGCCACAAGAAGCCGGTGTTCTGGGGCGAGGCCAAGCAGCGCGACACCGACGAGCTCGGCGAGGGCGGCGACGTCTCCGGCGGCGGCGCCTACACGCACATGACCATGCTCGCCGCGAACGCCGCCGGGCTGCGCAACCTGTTCGCGCTCTCGTCCCGGGCGAGCATGGAAGGCTTTTACCGCAAGCCGAGGGTGGACCGGGACCTGCTCGGCGAGTACGCCGCCGGAATCATCGCGACCACCGGCTGCCCGTCCGGTGAGGTGCAGACCCGGCTGCGGCTGGGACAGACCGCCGAGGCACTGCAGGCGGCCTCGGACTACCGGGACATCTTCGGCAAGGAGAACTTCTTCCTGGAGCTGATGCATCACGGGCTCTCGATCGAGACCTCGGTCCGTGAGGGACTGCTGGACATCGGCGCCAAGCTCGGGCTGCAACCGCTGGCCACCAACGACTCCCACTACGTCACCCGCGAGCAGGCCGGGGACCACGCGGCACTGCTGTGCGTGCAGTCCGGCAAGACCCTCTCCGACCCCAACCGGTTCAAGTTCGAGGGCGACGGGTACTACCTCAAGTCCGCCGCGGAGATGCGGGAGTACTGGGACAAGGAGGTTCCCGGCGCCGCCGACGCCACGCTGCTGGTGGCCGAGCGGGTCGAGTCCTACGACGAGGTGTACGCGCATGTCGACCGGATGCCGATGTTCGACGTGCCGCCGGGGGAGAACCAGGCGACCTGGCTGCACCAGGAGGTCATGACCGGGCTGCGCCGCCGGTTCCCGGACGCCGTGCCGGACGGGTACGTCGAGCGCGCCGAGTTCGAGCTGGGCGTGATCAACCAGAAGGGCTACCCGGCGTACTTTCTCGTCGTCGCCGACCTGGTGAACCATGCCAAGGACGTGGGCATCCGGGTCGGGCCGGGCCGCGGCTCGGCGGCCGGCTCGCTGGTGGCCTACGCGCTGGGCATCACCAACCTCGACCCGATCCCGCACGGCCTGCTGTTCGAGCGGTTCCTCAACCCGGAGCGGCCGTCCATGCCGGACGTCGACATCGATTTCGACGACCGCCGCCGCGGTGAGATGGTCCGTTACGCCACCGAGAAGTACGGCGTCGACAAGGTGGCCCAGGTCATCACGTTCGGCACGATCAAGACCAAGGCCGCGATCAAGGACGCCGCCCGGGTGCTGCACGGCCAGCCCGGCTTCGCCATCGCCGACCGGATCTCCAAGGCGCTGCCGCCGCCGATCATGGCCAAGGACATCCCGCTGTCCGGCATCGTCGAGCCCCAGCACGAGCGGTACGCCGAGGCGGCCGAGGTGCGCGCGCTGATCGAGACCGACACCGAGGTCAAGAACATCTTCGAGACCGCCCGCGGGCTGGAGGGGCTGATCCGCAACGCCGGCGTGCACGCCTGCGCGGTGATCATGTCCAGCGAGCCGCTGATGAACTCGATCCCGTTGTGGCAGCGCGACGACGGCTCGATCATCACCGGCTGGGACTACCCGTCCTGCGAGGACATCGGCCTGTTGAAGATGGATTTCCTCGGGCTGCGCAACCTCACCGTCATCGGGGACGCGATCGACAACATCCGGACCAACCGCAACGTCGACGTCGACCTCGACACGCTCGCGCTGGACGACCCCGGCACCTACGAGCTGCTCGGCCGCGGTGACACCCTCGGTGTGTTCCAGTTGGACGGTGGCGCGATGCGGGACCTGCTGCGCCGCATGCAGCCCACCGGGTTCGACGACATCGTGGCCGTGCTCGCGCTGTACCGGCCGGGCCCGATGGGCATGAACGCCCACAACGACTACGCCGACCGCAAGAACAACCGGCAGAAGATCACGCCGATCCACCCGGAGCTCGAGGAGCCGCTCAAGGAGATCCTGGCCGAGACGTACGGCCTGATCGTCTACCAGGAACAGATCATGCGCATCGCGCAGAAGGTCGCGGGCTACTCCATGGGTCGCGCCGACGTGCTGCGCAAGGCCATGGGCAAGAAGAAGAAGGAGGTCCTCGAGAAGGAGTACGAGGGCTTCCGGGAAGGCATGCGCGCCAACGGTTTCTCCGACGCGGCGGTCAAGGCGCTGTGGGACACCATCCTCCCGTTCGCCGGCTACGCGTTCAACAAGTCGCACGCCGCCGGCTACGGCCTGGTGTCGTACTGGACCGCCTACCTGAAGGCGAACTTCCCGTCGGAGTACATGGCGGCGCTGCTCACCTCGGTGGCGGACAACAAGGACAAGTCCGCGGTGTACCTGTCCGAGTGCCGCCGGTCCGGGATCAAGGTGCTGCCGCCGGACATCAACGAGTCCGGGCTGCGGTTCGCCGCCGTCGGCACGGACATCCGGTTCGGCCTCGGCGCGATCCGCAACGTCGGCGCGAACGTGGTCGAGGCGGTCATCGACACCCGGAAGAAGAAGGGCAACTACGCCTCGTTCACCGACTTCCTGGACAAGTCCGAACTGCTGTGCTGCAACAAGCGGGTGATCGAGTCGCTGGTGAAGGCCGGCGCGTTCGACTCGCTCGGGCACACCCGGCTGTCCCTGGTGCAGGTGCACGAGGAGGCGGTGGACGCGGTCGTCGGGCTCAAACGCCAGGAGGCCATGGGGCAGTTCGACCTGTTCGGCGACTTCGGTGACGGCGAGCCCGCCGCCGACGTGTCTCCCTTGGCACACCTCAAGTTCGGCACCGACGAGTGGCCGCGCAAGCAGCTGCTGGCGTTCGAGCGGGAGATGCTCGGCCTCTACGTCTCCGCGCACCCGCTGGACGGTGCCGAGCGGGTGCTGCGCAAGCACGCCCCGAAGCCGATCGCGGAGATCCTGGCCGACCCGCCGAAGGAAGGCGAGCTCGTCCTCTCCGGGATGATCTCCGCCCTGGAGCGCCGGGTGAACAAGCAGGGCGAGCCGTGGGCCATCTGCACCATCGAGGATCTGGACGCCTCGATCGAGGTACTGTTCTTCCCGAAGTCCTACTCGGTGCTGTCGATCGACCTCGTCGAGGACGCCGCCGTCGCCGTCAAGGGCCGCGTCAACTGGCGCGAGGACAAGATGTCGGTGTTCGGCTCAGGCCTGATCCCGCTGGACATCACCGACGTCGAGCACAACCCCGGCCTCGCCCCGCCGTTCGTGCTGCTGTGCAACCCCAGCAAGCTCAACGACGAGGTGGTCGGCGACCTCAAGCAGGCCCTGGCCGCCCACCGCGGCGACACCCCGGTGCACCTCCGCTTCGACCACAAGGAGAACGGCGTCACCCTCGCCCTCGACGACTACCCGATCAAGGTCTCGCCAGCTTTCCTCGGCGAGATCAAAGCCATCCCCGGCATCACCGTCGACGCCTGAGCGGGATCAGTTCTGCACGATGATCGTGCCGTCGGTGGCGACCGAGTCGGAGGTGCTGGTGTTGGCGGCGATGAGGCCGTACTCGACCGCGGTGGCCAGCAGGACGGTGAGGGCGGCGATCAGCAGTCGGCGGTGAAACTTCATTGTGGTTCTCCCCTTCAGGCGTTGCCCGGAGCGCGAGCTGAGTTCAGTTCTGGCTGATAATGGTGCCGTCGGTGGCGACCGATTCGGTGGAGCTGGTGTTGGCGGCGATGAGGCCGTACTCGACCGCGGTCGCGAGTAGCACGGTCAAGGCGGCGATCAACAGACGACGACGAATCTTCATCGTGTTCTCCCCTAGATTGGCCGGAGCGCTGTGCTCAGTTCTCGACGATGATGGTGCCTCCGGTGGCGACCGAGTCGGAGGTGCTGGTGCTGGTGGCGATGAGGCCGTACTCGATCATGCTGGCCAGCAGGACGGTGAGGGCGGCGATCAGAAGTCGATGACGAAGCTTCATGGGTGTCTCCCCTTCGAGTGCCGCGCTGAACGCGCTGACAGCGTCAGGTTAGACCGGTGTGCGGGGGTGCGGAATCCGCTGCCTGGCGCCAAAAACGGGCGCGCGGTCAGTAGTAGCCCCTGGAGCCGTCGAGGAGTTCGCGGATGGCGTCGGCGTGGCCGGCGTGGCGGGCGGTCTCCTCGATCATGTGGAGGAGGATCCAGCGCAGGCTTGCGGCGCCGGACTTGAAGTCGGTGTTCTTGCCGCGGTCGTCGAGTGAGTGCGCCGCGATGATCTCGTTCGACCGGGTGCACTGGCGGTCGTAGTCCTCGAGGAGCTGGGCGAGCGGAGTGCCGTCCACGATCATGTCCTCGTCCTCGGTCTCGGAGAACTGCGGACCGGTGGCCGGGAGGCCCAGCATGACGATCTCGAACCAGAGGTTCTCGACCCAGCGCATGTGCGACACCAGGCCGGCCATGGTCATCAGCGGCGAGGCCGGCAGCACCGCCCGGTGCGCGTCCTCTTCGGACAATCCGTCACATTTCCAGGTGATGACCGCGCGCTGCAGGTCAAGCCAGCCCACGAGTTGGGTCCGCTCGTCGGCGGTGAACGCGGGGCGGGTGCGTGAGGGTGCCATGACCGCGGGACGCTAGCCGATCAACCGCGGCCCCGCCCACCGGATTTGTGGCAAGGTGGGGGTGGCGGGTCACGACGAGTAGGGGGAAGTTCATGCAGAGTACCGGCGCGTCCGCACCCGTGCGCCTGGACGGGGAGTTCATCGAGGATCCCTATGCGCTGTACCGCCGGATGCGCGAGGAGTCGCCGGTCCGGGAGGTGGTCACGCCGCGCGGGCTGAAGGTGTGGCTGGTGACGCGCTACCAGGACGCCCGGGACGCGCTCGCGGATCCCACGCTGCACAAGAACATGCGGGACGGGCGCGAGCTGTTCACCAAGCACAGCACCACCGGCAGCGCGGACGAGCTGTTCGGCCAGGAGCTGAGCTCGCACATGCTGAACAGCGACCCGCCCGATCACACCCGGCTGCGCAAGCTGGTCGCCAAGGCGTTCACCATGCGCCGGGTCGAGCTGATGCGGCCGCGGATCGCGGAGATCACCGAGGAGCTGCTCGACGGCCTGGCCGGGCGGGACGAGGTGAACCTGGTCGACGACTTCGCGTTTCCGCTGCCGGTCACGGTGATCTGCGAGCTGCTCGGGGTGCCGCAGGCCGACCGCGACGACTTCCGCCGCTGGTCGAACGTGCTGCTGTCCGCGGGCAACTTCGAGGAGGTGCACGCCGCCGGCGAGGCCATGGCGACCTACCTGTACCAGCTGGTCACCGGCAAAGTAGAGCACCCCGCGGACGACATGCTGACCGCGCTGGTGCAGGCCCGCGACGACGAGGGCGGCGGCGAGGGGCTGGGCGAGTTCGAGCTGGTGTCCATGGCGTTCCTGCTGCTGGTCGCCGGGCACGAGACGACCGTGAACCTGATCGCCAACGGCGTGCTCTCGCTGCTGCGCAACCCCGACCAGCTCGCGGCGCTGCGGGCCGACCCGGCCCTGCTGCCCGGCGCGGTGGAGGAGTTCCTGCGGTACGAGAGCCCGGTCAACCACGCGACCCTGCGCTACACCACGGTCCCGGTCACACTGGGCGGCGTGGAGATCCCGGCCGAGGAGTTCGTCCTGGTGTCGCTGGGCTCGGCCAACCGGGACGGTAACCGGTTCGCCGACCCCGACCAGGTCGACATCACCCGCGAGGCCGGCGGCCACCTGGCCTTCGGCCACGGCATCCACTTCTGCCTCGGCGCCCCGCTCGCCCGGCTGGAAGGCCAGATCGCCATCGGCGGCCTGCTCGACCGGTTCCCCGACCTGGCGCTCGCGGTCGACCCGGCCGAGCTGCGCTGGCGCAACAGCACCCTGCTGCGTGGCCTGGAGTCCCTGCCGGTCCGGATTCGCTGACGCACCTCGCTAGCCTTCGGCGGGTGGACGCCGAGGAGTTGGTCGCGCTCGACCGGGCACATGTGTGGCATCCGTACGGGCCGATGCCGGGGACGGTGGACCCGCTCGTGGTGGAGTCGGCGGCCGGGGTGCGGCTGCGGCTGGCGGACGGGCGGGAGCTGGTCGACGGCATGTCGTCGTGGTGGGCGGCGATCCACGGGTACCGGAACCCGGTGCTGGACAAGGCGTTGCTTGACCAGGCCGGGCGGATGAGCCATGTGATGTTCGGCGGGTTGACGCACGAGCCGGCGGTGCGGTTGGCCACCCGGCTGGTGGAGATCACGCCGGAGCCGCTGCGGCACGTGTTCCTGTGCGACTCGGGGTCGGTGTCGGTCGAGGTCGCGATCAAGATGTGCCTGCAGTACTGGCGTTCGGTGGGCCGGCCCGGCAGGACCCGGTTGCTCACCTGGCGGGGCGGCTACCACGGCGACACGTTCAACCCGATGAGCGTGTGCGACCCGGACGGCGGGATGCACAGCCTGTGGCGCGGGGTGCTGCCCGAGCAGGTCTTCGCGCCGGCGCCGCCGGCCGGGTTCGCCGCGGGCGTGGACCACGACTACGTCGCCGGGCTCGCGGAGCTGATCGAAGCGCACGCGGACGAGCTGGCCGCGGTGATCGTCGAGCCGGTGGTGCAGGGCGCCGGCGGGATGCGCTTCCACGACCCGCGGTACCTGCACGTGCTGCGGGAGCTGACCCTGGCGCACGACGTGCTGCTGATCTTCGACGAGATCGCGACCGGGTTCGGCCGCAGCGGTGCGCTGTTCGCCGCCGACCACGCCGGGGTCAGCCCGGACGTGCTGTGCCTCGGCAAATCGCTGACCGGCGGCTACCTGAGCATGGCCGCGGCGCTGTGCACCGGCCGGGTGGCCGAGGGGATCTCCCGCGGCGAGGTGCCGGTGCTCGCGCACGGCCCGACGTTCATGGGCAACCCGCTGGCCGCCGCGGTGTCCACCGCCTCCATCGACCTGCTGCTCGGCCAGGACTGGCTCGGTACGGTGCGGCGGATCGAGGCGGAGCTCGCCGAGGGGCTGGCGCCGGCCGCGGGCCTGCCGGGGGTGCGGGACGTGCGGGTGCTCGGCGCGATCGGCGTCGTGCAGCTCGACCACCCGGTGGACGTGGCCGCGGCGACCCGTGCAGCGGTGGCCGCCGGGGTGTGGCTGCGCCCGTTCCGTGACCTTATTTACACAATGCCGCCGTATATCTGTGAATATGGTGATATCCGGGCGATTGCCGCCGGCGTCCTGGCCGCGGCCGCGGCCGGCTAAATGGCATTTGGTAATAGCGCGCTGGCGAGTTCGGACTCCGACGGCTCGACCAGGACGGAACCGTCCGGCAGCACCACGACCGGAATGTTCCTGCGGCCCTTGGCCAGCTCTATCGCCCTGTGTCGAGCGCTGTGGTCGTGTTCCACATCGATATCAGTAAAAGGCACGCCGTTGTCCCGCAGCCATGCCTTCGCCTGGCGGCAGTCGCAGCACCAGTCCGCGCCGAACACGATGACGCTTTCTCTCCCAGACACAGGGGGAATATAACCGATTACGGGGCGCGTGTGGTTGGTGCAAACGAGTGGGACTAGCCTCACCATCCGTGAGCGAGCTTGCGAGCGAACCATTGGGCACTGCGCCGCGGCCGAGCTTGCGAGGCAGCGGTGTTGCCAGCACCGAGCTTGCGAGGTGATGGCGTGAGTGTGCTCGTGCTCAGCGGCACCGGGACCGACGTGGGCAAGACCGTGGTCGCCGCCGCGGTCGCCGCGCTCGCGCTGGCCACCCGGCAGAAGGTGGCCGTGCTCAAACCGGCGCAGACCGGCGTCGGCCCCGATGATCCGGGCGACGTCGGCGAGATCGTCCGGCTGGCCGGCCCGCTCACCACCCGGGAGCTGGTCCGCTTCCCGCACCCGCTGGCCCCGGCGACGGCCGCGCGCCTGGCCGGCCGGCCACCGGTACGCCCGGCCGAGGTGGCCGGCGCCGCCGTCGAGCTCGACCGGACGCACGATCTGGTGATCATCGAAGGGGCCGGCGGCCTGCTGGTCCGGTTCGACGACGACGGCGGCACGATCGCCGACGTCGCCTGGGCCCTGGGCGCGCCGGTGCTGGTCGTCGCCGACCCCGGCCTGGGCACCCTCAACGCCACCGCGCTCACCACGGAAGCCTTGCGCCGCAGGGGAATCGCCTGCGCCGGCCTGGTCGTCGGCGCCTGGCCGCGGCTGCCCGACCTGGCCAGCAGGCACAACCTGGAGGATCTCCCGGCGGTGGCCAACGCGGTCCTGGCCGGGGCCCTGCCGGCCGGTGCCGGCGCGCTGGACCGGCCCCACTTCCTTGACGTGGCTCGCCGGTCGCTCTCGCCGACGCTCGGTGGAACGTTCAACGCCGGCGAGTTCGCCGCCGAGCAGCTGCGTGCCGCGGGGTAGATGCCGGGTCGAGGCCGGCTCACGGGTGAGCTACGCCTCGGTCGAGGTGGCTTTCGCGTGCGGCAGACTGGCTGGCGAGCTGTCGACCTTGAGGGAGGCCCGGTGACCATCGCTGTGCAGCGGACTGACGACGCAGTGCTCGCGGAGGCCCGTGAGCAGGTGCTCGAGCGGGGCGTCGGGCTGGCTGAGGCGCAGGTGCTGCGGGTGCTCCGGCTGTCCGACGAGCGGCTGCCGGAGCTGCTGGCGCTGGCGCACGAGGTGCGGATGCGGTGGTGCGGGCCGGAGGTCGAGGTCGAGGGCATCGTGAGCCTGAAGACCGGTGGGTGCCCGGAGGACTGCCACTTCTGCTCGCAGTCCGGCAGGTTCCCGACGCCGGTGCGGTCGGCGTGGCTGGACATTCCGGGGTTGGTGGAGGCGGCGCGGCAGACCGCGGCCACCGGGGCCACCGAGTTCTGCATCGTGGCGGCGGTGCGCGGGCCGGACGCGCGCCTGCTCGGCCAGGTGCGGGACGGCATCCGGGCCATCCGCGAGGCCGGCATCGAGATCCAGATCGCCTGCTCGTTGGGCATGCTCACGCAGTCCCAGGTGGACGAGCTGGTGGCCATGGGGGTGCACCGGTACAACCACAACCTGGAGACGGCCCGCTCGCACTTCCCCAACGTGGTGACCACACACTCGTGGGCGGAGCGCTGGGACACCCTGCGGATGGTGCGCGACGCCGGCATGGAGGTGTGCTGCGGCGGCATCCTCGGCATGGGCGAGACGGTCGAGCAGCGCGCGGAGTTCGCCGCCCAGCTCGCCGAGCTCGACCCGCACGAGGTGCCGATGAACTTCCTCATCCCGCAGCCCGGCACCCCCTACGAGGCCTACCCGGTGGTCGAGGGCAGGGACGCCCTGCGCACCATCGCCGCGTTCCGCCTGGCCATGCCGCGCACCATGCTCCGGTTCGCCGGCGGCCGCGAGCTGACCCTCGGCGACCTCGGCGCGGAGCAGGGCATGCTCGGCGGCATCAACGCCATCATCGTCGGCAACTACCTGACCAACCTCGGCCGCCCCGCCCAGCAGGACCTCGACATGCTCACCGACCTCAAGATGCCGATCAAAGCCCTCAGCGACACCCTCTGAACCCGCGAGTCCCCGGTCCCAGCACGCGAGTCCCCGGTCCCAGCACACGAGTTCCCAGTTCGAACCGCGAACTCGAGTGCCTGAATCGGGGACTCGCGGTCCTGAACCGGGGACTCGCGGGATCCCCTGGCAGACTCCGGGGGCGTGGGAGCGTTCTGTGTGCGCTGCGGGCGGGCTGAGGCGGAGGGTGATCACATCGGCTGCCGGGGGGCGCGGGCGATGTTGGAGCCGCCGCGGTTCTGTTCGGTGTGTGCGCGGCGGATGGTGGTGCAGGTGACCCCGTCGGGGTGGTCGGCGCGGTGTAGCCGGCACGGGGAGTACTCCTCCGCCGAACCCCTCGGCGGCACGGACTAGTCTCGGAGCGTGACCAACGAGGAGCCGCCGGCGTCGCCCGTGGCCACCGCCGAGGAGCAGCCGCAGTGGGCCTATGCGTGGCAGCCGCCGCGGCCCAAGGTCGTGATCAAGCCGGACCTGCTGCCGGCGGTGAGCATCCTGTCGACCGTGTCCCTGCTGGGCATGGTGGTCGGCTGGATCTGGTCGCGGCTCGCTCCGCCGCAGCGCCTGCAGGTGCTGGCCGATCGGCAGGTGCCGCTGCCGGTGGAGAGCTATCACCGGTTCGACGATCTGGCCCTGTTCGTGCTGCTGTGCCTGGGGGCGGGGCTGTTCACCGGGCTCGGCGTGTGGCTGCTGCGGGAGCGGCGCGGTCCGGTGATCATGGTGGCCGCGGTGCTCGGCTCGCTGGTCGCCGCCTGGCTCGCCATGCGGGTCGGGGTGTCCTGGGCGGAGGGCCGGTTCACCGTCGAGGGTGCCCCCAAGGTCGGTGACGTCGTGTCGAAGGCGCCGCAGCTGGAGTCCGGGTGGGCGATCGTCGCCTGGCCGCTCACCACCGCGCTCGCCTACGGGATCTTCTCGGCCTGGAACGGCATGGACGACCTGGGCCGCCGCCTAGACCGCCTCTCCGGAACTTAACTCCTGTCGTTGCGTTCCAGCGAGCGCTGCGGATGGCAGGTTGATTGTGGCTGGGTGCCGTCACGGTCCCCTGAGGTTGCGTTGGTCAGAGGCGGGACTCACTACTCCTCGGCGGCGGGGGTGACCTTCCGGACGTAGAGCAGGCGGTCGCCGCGCTCGATGGCGTCGGCCGCGGGGTGGTCCACCCGGAAGAGCTTCCCGCCGCGCACCACGCCGAGCACGATGTCGGACAGGTGCCGCGGCGACCCGCCGACCTCGCCGGGATCCACCTCCCGCTCCGCGATGGCGAGCCCGGCCTCCGGGGTGATCAGGTCCTCGACGATCTCCACGACGTTCGGCGTCTGGGTGGCGAGGCCCAGCAGCCGGCCCGCGGTCTCACTGGACACGATCACCTGGTTCGCGCCGGACTGCCGCACCAGGTGCACGTTCTCCGCCTCCCGCACCGAGGCCACGATCTGCGCGTCCGGCGCGAGCTCCCGGGCGGTCAGCGTGACCAGCACCGACGTGTCGTCCCGGTTCGTGGCCACGACAACCGCCCTGGCCGCCGGCACGCCGGCCACCCGCAGCACGTCCGAGCGGGTCGCCGAGCCGTGCACGGTCACCAGGCCCAGCGCCGACGCGGCGTCCAGCACGGACTGGTCGGTGTCCACGACGACGATGCGCTCGGGCTTCGTGCCGTCGGAGAGCACCGAGCTCACCGCGGAACGGCCCTTGGTGCCGTACCCGACGACCACCACGTGGTCCCGCACCTTCGACCTCCACCGTTGGATCTTGAACGCCTGCCGGGACCGCTCGGTGAGCACCGCGAGCGTCGTGCCGACCAGGATGATCAGGAACAGGATGCGCAGCGGCGTGATCACCAGGACGTTGACCAGCCGCGCCGACGTGCTGACCGGGGTGATGTCGCCGTACCCGGTCGTGGACAGCGACACCGTCGAGTAGTACACCGCGTCCAGGAACGACATGCCGTCGCCGTTGGCGTCGCGGTAGCCGTCCCGGCCGGCGTAGACGATCAGCACGGCGGCCAGCAGGGCCAGCAGCGCCCACACCACCCGGCGGGCGATCGAGGTCACCGGGCTGGTGCTGCTCTCCGGCATCCTGATCACACCGACCAGCGTGTGGTCCGGTCGCTCGGTGAGCCGGTCGGTGGGCAGCCTCGGCCTCATCACGGCGGCACAGTAGCAACCCCGGATCAAGCCGACGGAACCGAACGGAGAAGCTCGCGCAGCCCGGAAAGGTCGAGCAGGTCGGCCGGGCGGAGGGTGTGGTCGCGGCGCACGTAGTGGAAGCCGGCACGGACCCCGTCGACCGGCGTGCCGGACAGGCTCGCCCAGGCCAGCCGGTAGGCGGCGAGCTGCACGGTGAGCGCCGGCAGCAGGTCCGGGCCGGGCGGGGCCCCGGTCTTCCAGTCGATCACGGTCCAGCCGCCGTCCGGGTCGGCGAACACCGCGTCCATCCGGCCCCGCAACGAGATCCCGTCGACCTCGCAGGCGAACGGGACCTCGACCTCGTGCGGCACCCGGTTCGCCCACCGGCCGGCCAGGAACGCGGCCTTGAGCTCCTCGAGGTCGGTGTCCGGGAGCGCGCCGCCGTCCGCCGCGCCGGGCAGCTCGTCCACGTCGAGCAGCGCCCGCGAGCCGAATCGCTTCTCCAGCCACACATGGAACGCCGTGCCGCGGCGGGCGGTCGGGTTCGGCGGGTACGGCAGCGGCCGGCGCAACCGGCGGGCCAGCGCGTCCGGGTCGGCGGCGAGCTCCACCAGCTGGCTCACCGAGAGCTGGTCGGGGAGCGCCACCCGCTCCCGTTTGGACGCCGCCGCGGCGCGTTCGGCGATCAGCACGTCGGTGTCGCGCACCCAGCCGTCCGGGTCGTCCTCCAGCGCGAGCTGCTCGCCGCCCGGGGTTCGCTCCAGCGCAGCCAGCTCCGCGCGGACCAGCGCCGCGCCGTCGATCACGCCGGTTCGCCTGTCCCGCAACGGATCCACCGGCCAGTCCGCGGTCCGCTCCCGGGCCAGCAACGGGTTCTCCGCGTCCGGCGCGGGCGCCTCGGCCCGGTGCTCGACCAGCGATTCGTCTACTGTGGACAACGCCTCGGCGACCTCGGTGAAGAACGGGGACGGGCCGCGCGGCCGGGAACCCGTTCGCCCCCACCAGTGTGCGGACACCAGCAGGGTGCGCGCCGAGCGGGTGAGCGCGACGTAGCACAGCCGCCGCTCCTCGACCAGGTCGCGCTCGGCGAACTCCTCGGCGTGGATCGCGAGCGCCTGCTCGACCTCCTTGCGGTCCGCGGCCCCGTCGAGGTTGAGCCGCGGCAGGTCCTCGGCGTCGCCGCGCAGCTCCGCGGGCAACTCGGTGACCGCGCGCAGCCAGCACGAGGAGCGCCGGCGGCTCGGGAAGATCTCGTTCACCAGGTGCGGCACCGCGACGATGTCCCACTCCAACCCCTTGGCGGAGTGGACGGTCAGGATCTGCACCCGGTTCTCGGCCACGTCCACCTCGCCGGGCTCCAGGCCGTCCTCGGCGCTCTCCGCCGCGGCCAGGTAGTCCAGCAGCGCGGGCAGGCTCGCCGACGGGCTGGTCTCCGCGTAGTCGGCCACCACGTCGGCGAACGCGTCCAGGTGCGCGCGGCCCACTCCGGTGGGCCGGGCGCTGGCCTCGATGTCCAGCAGCAGGGTGCGCTCGACGTCGGCGACCAGCTCGGGCAGTGGCTGGGCGAGCCGGCGCCGCAGCGCCGTGAGCTCCGCGCCGAGCCGGCGGACGCGGCGGTAGCCCTCCGGCGAGTACGCCTCGGCCTCGCCGGGATCGTCGAGGGCGTCGACCAGGCCGGCCAGCTCGGTGCCTTCCCCGGTGATCGCGTCGATCGGGTTGGTGCTGCCCGGATCCGGCGCGTAGGCCGCGGCGAGCTCACCTGCCCGGCGGTACAGCGCGGCCAGGTCGGCCGGGCCGATCCGCCAGCGCGCGCCGGTGAGCAGCCGCGCGGCCGCGGTGCCGGCCAGCGGGTCGATCAGCACCCGGAGCGTGCTGACCAGGTCGCGCACCTCCGGCTCGTCCAGCAGGCCACCGAGCCCGACCACCTCGACCGGCAGCCCCCGCTCGCGCAGCGCCGCGGCGAGGTCGGCCATGTCCGCACGGCGGCGCACCAGCACCGCGGTCGTCGGCGGCTGACCCGTCTCGTCCACCGTGGACTTCCAGCGGTGCGCGACGGCGTCGGCCATCCAGGACACCTCATCGTCCACATCGGACAGCAGGGCGCAGCGGATGTCGCCGGGCGGCACGCCGTCCCGGGCCCGCAGCTCCTCGACCGCGAGCCCGGCCCGGCGCAGCGGCCCGGCGATCGCGTTCGCCATGGCCAGCACCTCGGGCGGGTTGCGGAAGCTCGTCAGCAGGCCGTACTTCGTGGCGGGTAGGAGCCGGTTGTTCCCGGCCTTTCGGGGGAAGTCGGTGGCGAACCGGGGCAGGTTCGCCGCGCTCGCGCCGCGCCAGCCGTAGATCGCCTGCGCCGGGTCGCCGACCGCGGTGACCGGCATCGGTTCGCCCATGCCGAACAGGGAACGCAGCAGCACGCGTTGCGAGTGGCCGGTGTCCTGGTACTCGTCGAGCAGCACCGCGCCGTACCGGTCCCGCTCACCGCGCATCACCTCCGGGTGCTCGCTGGCCAGCCGCGCGGCCAGGGACATCTGGTCGGCGAAGTCCATCGCGCCCTCGCGCCGCTTGCGCTCCCGGTAGTTCTCCACGAGCGGCAGCAGCGCGACCCGGAACCGTTGGGTGGCAAGGACTCCCCTGAGATCCTGGGAGAGCTCGGCGCGCTGCCGGGGAGCCCGCGGGGCGCTCTCGATGGCCGCGCAGACCTTCCCGGCGTGCTCGGCCAGCTTGTTTTCGTCCACCAGATGCTCGGCCAGTTCCCCGGCCAGGGCAAGGAGATAGCGGGTCACCGTGACCGGAACCCATTCCGTGTCAAGGTCCTGCGTCCAGGTCGACACCACCCGGTGAGCGAGCTGCCAGCACGCCGTCTCGGTCAGCAGCCGCGCCCCCGGCTCGGCCGGCAGCCGGAGCCCGTGCTCGGCCACCAGCCGGCCCGCGTACGCGTGGTAGGTGAGCACGGTCGGCTCCCCGGCGAACACCGCCCCCGCGCGCTCCCCGCTGGGGTCGAGCTTCTCCAGCAACCCCGACCCGGCCAACCGCTTGAGCCGCGACCGCACCCGGTCCGCCAGTTGCCGCGCGGCCTTCCGGGTGAAGGTCAACCCCAGCACCCGCTCCGGCGTCACGATCCCGTTGGCCACCAACCAGACCACCCGCGCCGCCATGGTCTCGGTCTTCCCCGCGCCGGCCCCCGCCACCACCAGCGCCGGCTCCACCGGCGCCGCGACCACCGCCGCCTGCTCCGGAGTCGGCACCGCCAACCCCAACGCGGCCGCCAACTCCTGCGGACTGATCGGCTCACTCATAGGGATCACCCGCCGGTGATCGGAGCTTCGTGTCCGCCTCGACAGCGATCGCTGCTATATGCAGGCCGTGCGAAGGAACATATCGGCGGCCCCGCTTCTCCCCCTCTGGAGCGAGCAAGCGAGCCTTGACCAGCTCGTTGAGATCCCGGCCAGCGACGTTTGGACTGATGTCCGGAACCAACTGCCGGTAGGTGCTATTGCGCAGATAGAACCCGGACATGCAGAACATCAGCGGTTCGACACAACGGGGCGGGAGGCCAGCTTTCTCAATTTGGCGTTCGGCTAGTACCCAATGCTGCTCAGCCAGTTTGGCCCGCAGTTCAACTTGTTGAGCCTGCCGGTGGTGCGCGGTGAGGCAGAACCGGATCCACGGCCTGGTGTCGCTACTCGGATTCCACTTGCCACCGCCCACCTTGGCGAGCACCCGGTAGTAGGCCGGCTGGTTGTGGCCGAGGTGCTCCTCGATGGAGGAGAACTCCGGCGCTATCAACGTGCCGTCGCAGGCCAGGATCAGAGTCTGCAGGCATCGCGCCATGCGGCCGTTGCCGTCCTTGAACGGATGGATCATGACCAGGTTGAGGTGCGCCATGGCCGCCCGCACCATGGCTGGCAGATCCGAGTCCGCGGTGTTGATCTCCTCAACCAACTCGTCAACGAGCCCGCGAACCTGGTCAGCGGTGGGTGCGATGTAGACGGTGGTCCGGTTCTCCTCGTCGTAGACATACACCTCGCCGGGCCGCCAGCGTCCCGGCCACCGGGTGAGGTCGTGGTGCTGCATCATGAAGTGCAGCGCCTTCAGGGTGTCCGCGGTGATGATCGGACGATCTTCCATCGCGATCTGCAGGACGTAGGTCATCGCATCTCGGTAGCCACGCACCGCGCGCCAGGACAGCTCGTCGGCGGCCATCGGCTCCTGGTCGTCGAGCGCGGCGAAGGCGTCGTCCACGCTCACCTCGTAGCCCTCGATCGAGTTCGACCCGCGCACCGCGCGAGCAAGGGCGACCTTGCGCAGCATCCCGCTCCATCGGCGCGGCGCGGCGACAAGCGGACGGAGCCGCTGGTGCTGGTCCTTGATGAGGTCCAACACCCGGTGATCGGCTTCATCCAGGTCTGCGGGAGAGAACAGCATAGTCGCATACTAACCGATGTGCGGTCGTATAGTTTCCACGTATCCACTTATGGGACCTGGCGACCGCTGGGGTGGAGGGGGCAGGTGGTGCGGGCGGGGCAGCGGGGGCAGTCGGGGTTCTCGCGGGCGGTGTAGGTGGGGCCGATTGTGGACTGGGCGGCTTGGTGGACGGTGGTGAGCCAGGTGGGGGTGGTGTCCGGGGTGAGCGGGTCCTGGGTGCGTTCGGCGGCGCCGGTGGTGCGGTGGCGTTTGGAGACGTAGAGCAGGCGGGCGCCGCCGGGTTCGGCGTCGAGGCCGAGCTGGCGGAACGCTCCGTAGGCGGCGGCGAGCTGGTAGACCGCGAGTTGGGGGTGCTCCTTGGCGTCGGACTCGCTGATCGGGACCTTGCCGGTTTTGAGGTCGACGACGACGGGGCGGCCTTCGGCGTCGGACTCCAGGCGGTCGACCCGGCCGCGGAGGCGAACGCGGCGGCCCTCGGGGGTGGGCGGGAGGTCGACGGTGACGTCGTGCTCGACGGCGACCTGGGTGAGGTCGGCGCGGGTGGTGCGGAGCCAGGTGAGGAACGTGTCGAGCATGGCGTGCACGCGCTGGCGTTCGCGGCGGGAGAACCAGGGGGCGCCGGCGTCGACCGCGTCCCAGGCCTTGTCCAGCGTGGCCCGCACCTCGGTGTCGGAGGCGCCCGAGGCGGCCGACTGGGCCAGGGCGTGCACCAGGGTGCCGGTGACCGCGGCCAGCTCCGCGGGGTCGGCGCCGCCGTGCCGCTCCACCATCCAGCGCAGCGGGCAGCGGATCAGCTGCTCCACTGTGGACGGTGAAACGGAGACGGCGTCGTCCTTGGCGCGCAACGGTTCCGTGCTGGACAGGTCGGGCAGGCCGTACCAGCCGTGCGGGTCGGCGCCGGGCACCCCGGCGGCCACCAGGCGGGCGAGCTGGCTAGCGGCGCGGCGGCGGCGATCCAGCGGCAGCGCAGTGTCGGAGACGGCCCGGCGCAACTCGCCCACCAGGTCGGCGAGGGCCAGGGCCCGCTCGGGGGCGGCGATCGGGACGGGCGCGTCGGCCTCGCCGGCGTCGGCCCCGGCGAGCTCGGCGAGGAACCGGGACGGCTGCTCCTCCTCGCCGCGGATGGCGCTGACCAGCAGCTGCTTGCGCGCCCGGCTGGCCGCGACCAGCAGCAGCCGGCGCTCCTCGGCCAGCAGCGGCGCGGTCAGCGAGACACCCTCCGTAGTGTCCACTCCGGACAGCAGGTCGACCAGCCGCTCGACGCCGAGCAGCGAGCCGCGCAGCCGCAGGTCCGGCCAGGTGCCCTCCTGCACGCCCGGCACGGCCACCACCGTCCACTCGCGACCGGTCGCGGCGTGCGCGGTGAGCACCGCGACGGCGTCCCCGCGGGGAGCCGAGGGCGCCAGGCTGTCCCCCACGATCCGTTGCGCGGCAAGGTGGTCGGCGAACGCGGCGACGCCGGCGCCGGGCAGCCGGTCGGCGTGGCGCTCGGCCGCGTGGAACAGGCCCACGATCGAGTCGAGGTCCCGGTCCGCTTGCGCGCCAAGGGTTCCGCCGCGCGCGGCCTGGGCGACCAGGCGCGGCTCGAGGTCGCTCTGCTGCCACACGTCCCAGAGCACCTGCTCGAGCGAGGCACCGGCGCCGATCGTCCGGCGCGCGGTGGCCAGCAGCCCGGCCAGCCGGCGCACCGGGGCCGCCTCGCCGTCGGCCAGCGCGTGCAGCCGGTCGTCCGTGGTGAGCACCTCGACCAGCAGCTCGTCGGACCCGCGCTCGCCCCCGGCGGCCAGCTCGAGCCGGCGCAGGCCACGGCGCAACCGCCGCAGCGCCAACGGATCCGCGCCGCCGAGCGGCGAGGTGAGCAGCATCGCCGCGCGCTCCGGGGTGAGCGCGGCGGGGGTGGCGGCGCAGCGCAGCAGCGTGAGGAACGGGCGGACGGCGGGCTGCTCGGCCAGCGGCAGCTCGTCCCCCGAGGTGGCCACCGGGACCCCGGCCGCGGCCAGCGCGCGGTGTAGCACCGGGATGGACCGGGTGGCGGACCGGACCAGCACGGCCATCTCCGACCACGGCACGCCGTCGATCAGCCGGGCCCGGCGGAGCTGGTCGGCGACCCAGTTCGCCTCCGCGGCCGCGGTGGCGTGCAGGCGGATCTCCACCCGGCCGGGGCCGCCGGTGGCCTCGGGCTCGGGGCGGCGGCGCCCGGGCAGGCGGGCGGCGAGCCGGCCGACGGCACCGGCGATGGCCGGCGCCATCCGGTGCCCGGCGGTCAGCACGACGGCGTCCGCGGCGTCGTCGGCCAGCAGCCGGTGATCCGCGCCGCGGAAGGAGAACACGGCCTGGTCCGGGTCGCCGGCGAGGACGAACTCCTTGGCCGCGTTGCCCAGCTTCTTGATCAGGCGGTACTGCAGGGGGTCGAGGTGCTGCGCGTCGTCGACCAGTAGGTAGCGCACCCGGGCCCGCTCGGCGGCGAGCAGCTCGGCGTCGGTCTCGAACGCCAGCAGCGCGCTCGCCACCAGCTCGGCGGCGTCCAGGGCGGGCGCGCTGGTCAGGGCGGTGGCGCTGTCCGCGGCCCCGTGCAGCAGGGTGACCTGCTCGTACTGCTCGGCGAACCTCCCGGCGGCCACCCACTCCGGTCGTTTGTTCTTGCGCCCCAACGAGATCAGGTCCTCCGGGCCGAGCCCGCGCTCGGCCGCGCGGAGCATCAGGTCGCGCAGCTCCTCGGCGAACCCGGGCATGGCCAGCGCCGGGCGTAGATGCGCCGGCCAGTGCTCGGCGCCGTCGGCCAGGTCGCCGGCGAGCAGCTCCCGGATCACGGCGTCCTGCTCAGGCCCGGACAGCAGCCGCGGCGGCGGGAGGTCGTGCAGCACGGATTGCAGGCGCAGCACGGAGAACGCATACGAGTGGACGGTGCGGACCATGGGCTCGCGGACCGTGCGCGGCACGTCCGGGTCGTCGTCCGGAGTGGTCAGCAGCGCCGTGATGGTGGCGCGGAGGTCGGCGGCGGCGCGCCGGCTCGCGGTCAGCACGAGCAACTGCTCCGGGTCGACCCCGCCGGACCGGATGCGGTCGGCGGCGACCTCGGCGAGCAGCGTGGTCTTGCCGGTGCCCGGGCCGCCGAGGACGCGCAGGAAGCCGTCGGTACCGGCCAGCACGCGGCGGCCGGCCTCGTCCCACACCGGCCGGGGCCGGGCGGACGCGTGCCGGCTCCGGACGAGCCGCGGCGCCTTCGTGATGGCCACCGAACTAGGGAAGCACCGCGGAAGGTCAACTTCGGGGACCGACACGGCTGGACAGTCGTTCAAAACGCCGATCCGGCGAGGACGGGGCCGCCGGGCGGTGTTCGCCAGCGACGGCGGGTCACTCAATGGCCGCGCAACTTGGTGATCTTCGTGGTCGGTGGTGGGGTGGAAAGCAACGTGACGTTGCTTTCCCTACCAGGCCTTGATCGTTGTGAATGACCCTCCTCTCGTGCTGACTGTCGGCAGGCGGTGAGAAGCTGCACGATGTGGATGAGGAGTTGCACGAGCGGATCCGGAAGATCGTGCTGGCGATCCCGCCCGGTTCGGTGGCGTCCTACGGGGACGTCGCGGAGCTGGCCCGGGCCCCTTCGCCGCGCCTGGTGGGCCGGGTGCTGTCCGAGGACGGCGCCGACCTCCCGTGGCACCGCGTGTTACGGGTGGACGGCACGCCCGCCCATCATCTGGCCCATCGCCAGCTCGAGCTGTTACGCGCCGAGGGCGTGCTGGCCGACGGCGAGAAGGTCAACATGCGCAGGTACCGCTGGGACGCCGTCGAGGTGCACGAGGACCCGGGCCTGTTCGGCTGACCGCCATGTTGGCGCGTGACGTCGCCGTGTTGGCACCTCACGATGTTCACGGCCCGTAGGAAGCCAACACAGCGACGCGAGCGGCAAACATGCGGCCGTTCAGGAGCTCCAGAACGTTGGTCATGCTGTGTTCTTTCGGCTCGCTCCGCTCGCGTGAGCGGGCCTTGACGTGGTGTCTTCCTTCCTGCGCTGCTCGGTCGCTCGTTCCTCGCTCCCTGCGCTGCTCGTCAGTCCAGACACCACCGGCCCGCTCATGTCAGCCTTTCGTCTGCGGAAGTGCGGTGGGCCAGGTGCTCGGCCGGGATCTGGCCGAGCCGTCCGGCCTGGTAGTCCTCCATGGCCTGGACGATCTCCTGGCGGGTGTTCATCACGAACGGTCCGTACCGGGCGATCGGCTCGTGCAGCGGCTGGCCGCCGAGGACGAGGATCTCCCAGCCGGTCGGCGAGTTGGCCGGCTGCCGGCCGGCGGCGCGCACGGTCAGCGCGGTGCCCGGGCCGAAGACGGCCAGCTGGCCTTCGTCCAGCGGGCGGTCCTCCTCGCCGGCCGTGCCCCGTCCGGACAGGACGTACACCATGGCGTTGAAGTCCTCCGGCCACGGCATGGCCAGCTGCGCGCCGGGGCTGACCGTGGCGTGCAGGTAGGTGATCGGCGTGTAGGTCACGCCCGGGCCGTCGTGCCCGGCCAGCGACCCGGCGATCACCCGCACCAGCGCGCCGCCGTCCACACTGGACAGCAGCGTGGCGTCGTGCGCGTCGATGTCCTGGTACCGCGGGGTGACCATCTTCAGCTCGCGCGGAAGGTTGACCCACAGCTGCACACCGTGGAACAGCCCGCCCTTGATGACCAGCTCCTGCGGCGGCATCTCGTTGTGCAGGATGCCGGCGCCCGCGGTCATCCACTGGGTCGAGCCGTTGGTGATCAGCCCGCCGCCGCCGATCGAGTCGGTGTGCTCGAAGGCGCCGTCGATGATGTAGGTCACGGTCTCGAAGCCGCGGTGCGGGTGCCACGGCGCGCCCTTGGCCTCGCCCGGCCCGTACTCCACCGCGCCCATGTGGTCCAGCAGCAGGAACGGGTCGGCCAGCGACAGGTCCACGCCCGGGAACGGCCGCCGCACCTGGAACCCTTCTCCCTCAAGGAACCGGCGCCCCTGGATGATCCGGTGCACCCCGCGCCACGCCGTCGGCTCGGCCAGCTCCGGCAGGCGCGGCAGCGTCAACGTGTCAGCGGTGACGGCAGGCATGTCAGCCTCCTCGCTCCTCGGCGCCGGGACGGCAGCCGCTCACCCACTCAATGTAGTTGCGAGCTCAATTATTCCGCCGACCGACTCACGCGGCGTTCGGGTAGCAGCAGGTTTCGAGGTAGCGGCGGGTGATGAGGTCGGCGACGCGGGGGTGGGGGCCGATCGGGTCGGCGACGACGGGGGCGCCGCAGGTCTGGGCGGAGCGGTGGAACAGGCCGGGGGCGAGAAGCCAGGAGGCGACGGCGACGCGGCCGGGCGCGGCGGCGACGACGTCGGGGAGCCTCGGAGTGCCGGTGGCGATGTAGCCGACCTGGACATCGGCGCCGGTGCGGGTGGCGAGGAGCAGGGCGGCGCGGCGGACGTCGGCGCGGGCGCGCGGGTCGGACGAGCCGGCGGCGGCCAGGACCAGCGTGTCGCCGGGGCGCCAGCCGGCGGCGACCAGGCGGTCGTGCGCGGCGGCGACCAGCGCGGGCGCGGGGCCGAGCGGCGGGGTGATCAGCGCCCGGTGGTCGACCTGGGCGGGGACGTCGACGCGGACGTGGTAACCGGCCGCCAGGAACGCCGGGACGACCACCGCCGGGCCGCGGACCGCGCCCAGCACGGTGGCCACGTCGGGGCCGTGGACGTCGGCGAACGCGACCTCGACCCGCACCCCGGGCAGGCGCCGGCGGACCGCGCAGGCAATTTGGTGGAACACCCGCGCGCCGGCCGGATCCCGGGTGCCGTGGGCGACCAGAACGAGCGTCATGGCAGGTCGATGGCCAGCCGGTAGCCGCGCTTGACCACGGTCTGCACCAGCCCCGGCTCGCCGAGCGCGGCCCGCAGCCGGCCGACGGCGGTCTCGACGGCGTGCTCGTCCACGGTGGCGGTGCGCCCGGAGTGCCGGCGCAGCACGCCTACCAGCGCGCGGCGGGACAGCACGTGGCCGGGAGTGGCGGCGAGCGCGCGCAACACGGCCATCGGCGCGGGCGGCACCGGGCGCAGTTCGCCGCTGACCACAACGGACTGGCCGCGCAGCTCCAGCTCGGTCGCGCCGACCGGGATGCGGATGGCCCGGGCCGGCAGCGCCACGGTCAGCTCCCGCACGAGCGCGCCGATCCGCGCCCGCTCCGGCTGGACCGAGGGAATTCCCTTACGGGTCAGCGGTCCCGCGGTGATCGGGCCGACGCAGGCGACCAGCACCTGGCCGCGCAGCAGGCTCAGCAGCTCGTCCAGCCGGCCGCCGCGCTCGGCCGCGCGCAGCACGCTCGCGGCCGCCGGGGCGCTGGTGAACGTGAGCGCGTCGACCTGGCCGGCCAGCACGGAGTCCAGCAGGCGCTCCAGCGGCGCCGGGTCGGCCGGACCGGTCCACCGGTACACCGAGATCTCCACGACGTCCGCGCCCTTGCCGCGTAACGTGTCCACGAACTCCGGTAGCGGCTCACCGTGCAGCTGCACCGCGATCCGCTTACCGTCCACTCCGGACTCGAGCAGGTACTCCAGCAGCTCCGCGCTGGCCTCGGACTCCGGCGACCAGTGCTCGACCAGCCCGGCCGCCCGGACCGCGCCCTTGGCCTTGGGCCCGCGGGCCAGCACCTGCGCACCGCTGAGCGTGCGGCGCAGGTCGTCGCCCAGCCCCCAGCCCTCAGCCGCCTCCACCCACCCGCGGAAGCCGTGTCCGGTGGTGGCCACCGCGACGTCGACCGGGCCGTCCAGCAGGCTTCCGGTGGCGCGCAGCAGCTCGGTGTCGTCCTCGAGCGGGATGATCCGGATCGCCGGTCCGTAGTAGACGGTGGCGCCCTTGCGCTCCAGCAGCCCGCCGAGCTCGTCGGCCCGCCGAGCGGCGGTCACCCCGACGGTGTAGCCCGCCAGCGGCAGGACGTCCACTCTGCTTACCTCCAACGCGGCGGTCACGTTCGCGGCCCCAGCAGGACGGTTCCATTCTCCAACCGCACCGGATACGTAGCGACCGACACCGCCGGGTCGTCCACACAGATCCCGGTGCGCAGATCGAACGCCTGCTTGTACACCGGGGACACGGCGACCGGCACGCCCCCGCGGTCGCCCACGATGCCGCGGGAGAGCACCGCGGCGCCGCTGAACGGATCCAGATTGGACAGTGCGAACACCTCGTCCTGGTTGGTACGGAACACGGCCACCTGCGTGCCGTCCGGCAGCAGCGCCGCCACCCCGCGGTTGGGTTGCAGCACCGACACCGGGCACACCGCGACCCAGGTCTGCTCGTGCACGATCGTCACCGCACCACCTCCGGCAGGCCGAGCTGGACGGGAACGCGTTGCCCGCGCTCCTCGCGGAACGAGATCGTCGGGTCCGGGGTACCCGGGGCGTTGACGAACGAGGTGAACCGGGCGAGCTTGTCCTCGTCCTCCAGCACTCCCCGCCATTCGTCCGAATAGGACTCGACATGTCGCGCCATGGCCTGCTCCAGGTCGGTGCAGATGCCGAGGCTGTCGTCCACGATCACCTCGCGCAGGTGGTCCAGGCCGCCATCCATGGCCTCGATCCACCCCGCGGTGCGCTGCAGCCGGTCCGCCGTGCGCACGTAGAACATCAGGAACCGGTCGATCAGCCGGACCAGCGTGTCAGTGTCCACATCGGACACGAGGAGGTCGGCATGCCGCGGCCGGAACCCGCCGTTGCCGCCGACATAGAGGTTCCAGCCGTGCTCGGTGGCGATCACGCCGAAGTCCTTGCTCCGGGCCTCGGCGCACTCCCGGGCGCACCCGGACACCGCGGCCTTGATCTTGTGCGGCGCGCGCAGCCCGCGGTATCTCAGCTCCAGGTCGATCGCCAGGCCGACCGAGTCCTGGACGCCGTACCGGCACCAGGTGGTGCCCACGCACGACTTCACCGTGCGCAACGCCTTTCCGTAGGCGTGCCCGGACTCGAAGCCGGCGTCGACCAGCCGGCGCCAGATCTGCGGCAGCTGCTCCACCGTGGCGCCGAACAGGTCGATCCGCTGCCCGCCGGTGATCTTCGTGTACAGCCCGAAGTCGCGGGCCACCTCGGCGATCACCATCAGCTTCTCCGGCGTGATCTCGCCGCCCGGGATCCGCGGGATCACCGAGTAGGTGCCGTTGCGCTGGAGGTTCGCCAGGAAGTGGTCGTTGGTGTCCTGCAACGAGGCCTGCTCGCCGTCCAGCACGTGCCCGGTGCCGAGCGAGGCGAGGATCGAGGCGACCGCCGGCTTGCACAGGTCGCAGCCGCTCCCGTTGCCGTGCCGGGAGATCAGCTCGGTGAACGTGCGGATCCCGGTCGAGGACACGATCTCGAACAGCTCCGCCCGGCTCTGTCCGAAGTGCTCGCACAGCGCCTTCGACTGCGCCACGCCGGCCGCGGACAGCAGCTGTTTGAGCATGGGCACGCACGAGCCGCAGCCGGTGCCCGCCTTGGTGCAGGACTTGAGCGCCGGCACGTCGGCGCAGCCCTCGGTGATCGCCGCGTCGATCGTCGCCTTGGTCACCGCGTGGCAGGAGCAGACCTGCGCGTCGCCCGGCAACGCACCGACCCCGATCCCGGCACCGTCCCCGGCCGGGGCGATCAGCGCGGCCGGGTCGGCCGGCAGCTCGCGGCCGACCATCGGGCGCAGCGTCGTGTACGCGGTCGCGTCGCCGACCAGCACGCCGCCGAGCAGCGTGCGGGCGTCGTCGGACACCACGAGCTTGCGGTAGGCGCCGGACACCGCGTCGTTGAACACGACCTCCAGCGCGCCCTCGCTCTTGGCGTGCGCGTCGCCGAAGCTGGCCACGTCCACGCCCAGAAGCTTGAGCTTGGTCGACATGTCCGCACCCGGAAACGTCGCCGCACCACCGAGCAGCCGGTCCGCGACCACCTCGGCCATCGCGTAGCCGGGCGCCACCAGCCCGTACACCCGGCCCTCCAGGCAGGCGCACTCACCGACCGCGTAGATGTCCGGATCGCTTGTCCGGCAACCGGAATCCACGACCACACCGCCCCGCGCCCCCACCTCGAGGTCCGCGGCCCGGGCCAGGTCGTCGCGCGGACGCACCCCCGCGGAGAACACCACCAGGTCCAGGTCGAGCTCGGTCCCGTTGGCCAGCTTGGCGATGAGCCGCCCGCGGTCCTGCTCGATCGACTGGGTGGACGTGCCGGGATGCACGGTCACGTCCAGGTTCTCGATCAGCCGGCGGAGCAGCGCACCGCCGCCCTCGTCCACCTGCAACGGCATCAGCCACGGCGCCAGCTCCACCACGTGCGGGGAGAAACCCATGTCCCGCAACGCCTTCGCGGCCTCCAAGCCGAGCAGCCCGCCACCGACCACCATGGCCGCGCGCCGGCCGCGGCGGGTCTTCGCGGCGGCCGTGGCCCGGATCGCGTCCAGGTCCTCTATCGTGCGGTACACGTGGCAGCCGGGTAGGTCGCGGCCCGGCACCGGCGGCACGAACGGGTAGGACCCGGTGGCCAGCACGAGCTTGTCGTAGTCGTGCACCAGCCCGCTCTTCGTGGTCACCGTCCGCGCCAGCCGGTCCACCGCCACCACCGGGTCGCCCAGCCGCAGCGCCACCATCGGATCGCCGGTGAAGTCCGCACCGTCCAGCTCGAGCCGGCCCGGATCCCATGTGTCCACATAGGACGTCAGGGCGACCCGGTCATAGGCCGGCCGGGGTTCCTCGGCGAGCACCGTGACCCGCCAGGCGCCGTCGCCGTCCCGGTCCCGCACCGCCTGCACCAGACGGTGACCGACCATGCCGTTGCCGACGACGACCAGTGAACGCGCCATACCGAACTGCCTCCTCGCCACTCCCCCGCCCATGCTCGAACGCCGCCGTGTCACCGGCGGGTCAAGGTCGTTTCGCGACCGTTACGGAAACCTCCCTGCCCAGGTCAGAAACGCGTGCGCACGAATTTCTCCGGCAGATTCGCGGTCAAACCGGGACTCCTGCCGGCCCCCGGCCGCATACTCGGCCGGGGGTGGTGCCGATGTCCGATCCGTATCCGCTGGTGACATCCGGGCTGCTCCTCGTCGCCGCGCTGACGCTCTACCTGCCGGTCCTACCGGGCCCCATCGAGATCGGCCTGACCGAGATCGGTTACCTCCGCGGGGGCACGAAGGGCGCCGTGGTCACCGCGCTGGCCGCGCTGAACGACGCCGGGCTGATCAAGGCGCGCGGCCGGGCCGGCATCCGCCGAACCGGGGGAACGCTTGCCGCGGGTGCGGGTCCGTTCGTCCGGGCGGTGTACGGCACGCTGCACAACCCCGCCCGGCCCCGGGCCCTGGCCGAGCGCCCGGCGGTGCGCCGGGCCCGGGAGTCGATGGTGCGGCGGCTGACCGAAGCCGGCCTGGTCACCGGGGCGGGCCGCCGGTGGTTCGGGCGGGCGCTGCTGCTCGCCGTCCTCGTCCTCGCGGTGCTCCGCCCCGGTACCGCCGCGATCACCGCCGGGCTGATTGCGGCCGGCTTGTGGCTCCCCGCGCGGCGCACGATCGCCGGCCACGGCGTCTCCTGGACCGCCCGCCGCGAGCACGACGAGCTGCTCCGCGGCTGGCGGCACATCGAGGCGACCGAGCCGAGCTGGCGGACGGGCGGAGGAGATCACTGGGGCTCCACCGGTTCGGCCGGGGCCGGTGACCACGCGACACCGCACTGACCCGGCTACACCCGGGCGTAGGCCAGGCTCGGCATCCGCTCGATGGCGAACGAGCGGCGCAGGTAGAAGAACCAGGTCATGACCGCGAACACGGCGTAGGCGCCGAGGAAGACGTAGAGCGCCGAGACCGACCAGTCCGCGTTGGCCGCTGCCACCGCCACCTTGTCCGCCGCGGTCTTCGCCGCGTTGACCTTCGCCGTGACGTCCAGGCTGGCCTGCCGGAACACGACCTGGATCAGGAACCCGCCGAACGCGCCGATGGCACCGGCGATGCCGATGACCGCGGCCGCCTCGCGCTTGAACTTCAGCAGGGTCGGCGCCGGGTCGAGGCCCTGCTCCGAAACGGCCTTCTTGCCCAGCGCACTGAAGATCAGCGGGATCATCCGGTACGTGGAACCGTTGGCGGCACCGGACAACAGGAAGATCACCATGTAGGAACCGAAGAACACCGCGAAACTGTGCTGCTTGACGCCGACGATGGCGAGCGCGGTGAACAGACCCATGCCGAGGAAGCAGTACAGGGTGACGACGGAGCCGCCGATCCGGTCGGACAGCCACCCGCCGAACGGCCGGGCCACCGACCCGATCAGCGCGCCCATGAAGCCGAGCCCGGCGAGATACGTGGCGATGAACGGGTTGGCCGCCAGGAACTCCGGGAACGTGTTCTTGATGACCAGGGGCAGCGCGAAGGAGTAGCCGATGAACGAGCCGAACGTTCCGATGTAGAGGATCGACATGATCCAGGTCTGCCCGTGCCGCAACGAGCTGACGTAGGAGCGCGCGTCGGACCTGGCGTCGGTGATGCTGTCCATGAACAGCCACGCGCAGATCGCCGCGGCCACCACGAACGGAATCCAGACCAGGCCGGCGTAGGCGAGGTGCACGTCGTGCTTGGGCAGCTTGGCCGCGGCCGCCGGCACCCCGATGATCACCACCAGCGGCACCACGAGTTGCACGATGGCCACACCCAGATTGCCGCCCGCGGCGTTGAGGCCCAGGGCGAACCCCTTGTGCTTCTCCGGGTAGAAGAACGAGATGTTGGCCATCGAGGAGGAGAAGTTGCCGCCGCCGAAGCCGGCCGCCGCCGCGCAGAGCAGCAGCATCCAGAACTGCGTGCCGTGCGACTGGTGCGCGAGCCACCCGCTGGGCACCAGGAACGCCAGCAGCAGCGCCGGGATGAGCAGCAGGCCGGCGCTGAACCCGGTCCACAGCCGCCCGCCGAACTTCGGCACGGCGAACGTGTACGGGATGCGCAGCGTGGAGCCGACCAGGTTCGGCACCGCGGTGAGCCAGAACGACTCGGACAGGGTCATCGGCAGTCCGGCGTTGGCCAGGTTGATCACCACGACCGACCAGAGCACCCAGATGGCGAACCCGAGGTGCTCGGCGAAGATCGAGAAGATCAGGTTCTTCCGGGCGATCCGGCGGCCGGTGCTCTGCCAGAACTCCTCGTTGTCCGGGTCCCAGTGGTCGATCCACCGGCCACCCCGGCGGGTCTCCCCGGTGGGCGCTGCCTCGGTTGCGACGCTCATCGTCTCCACTCCTCGCGATCTCGATCGTTCGACCCCTGCAAGCAGGTCTCACGCGGGTTCGGCCGCGGAGAGCCACTCGGCGATTCCACAGACGCTGTCCCGGCAGCTGCCACATCCGGTCGTGGCCCGGGTCGACGTGGCCAGCTCGGCGACCCCGCGCGCCCCGCCCCGCCACGCCTTGACCAGCTGCCCCTTGGTGACCGTGTTGCACCGGCAGACCACCGAGGCCGCCGGCAGGTCCGCCGGGCTGTGCGCGGCCGCCGCGCCCGCCGGCAGCGACCGGCCGAGCACCAGCGCCATCCGGTCCGACGGCGCGGGCACGCCCCGGTCGTAGAGCTGGGTGATGGTGGCCGCCGCGTCCGGCGCGCCGAGCACGATCGCCCCGGCCACCCGGTCGTCGCGGACCACCAGCTTGACGTACCGGCCGCGCGCGGGATCCTGCAGGCACACCACTTCCGCACCCGGACTGTCCACTTCGGTGTGCACCTCACCGAGCGCGGCCAGGTCCACGTCGCGGGCCTTGAGCCGGGTGACCACCGGGGTGCCGCGGTACCGCGCCGCCGGGTTCGTCCCGGTGATCAGGTCGGCGAGCACCGCGGCCTGCTCCCACGCCGGCTGCACCAGCCCGGAGACCGTGCCCGGGTGCCGCGCGCAGTCGCCGATCGCGTGCACCCGGGGATCGTTGGTGCGCAGGCAGTCGTCGACCAGGAGGCCGCGATCGACGGTCAACCCGGCCGTTTCCGCCAGCGCCGTCTCCGGCTTCACCCCGGCCGAGACCACGACCAGGTCCGCCGGCACCACGCTGCCGTCGTCCAGCTTCAGCCCGTCGCCGGGCTGATAGCGGGCGGCCAGCACGTTCAGCCGGACCTCGATCCCCAGCGCCCCCAACGTTTTCGCCAGCACCGCCCCGCCGGCCGGGTCGAGCTGGCGCTCCATCAGATGCCCCACCGGGTGCACCACGGTGACCAGGCAGCCGCGGCCGGCCAGCCCGCGGGCGGCCTCCAGGCCGAGCAGCCCGCCGCCGAGCACCGCGACCGGCATCCCGGGCCGGGCCCAGGACAGGATCCGCTCGCAGTCGTCCAGCGTCCGGAATGCGACCACACCCGGCGCGAGCTCCCGGTCCTCGCCGAGCAGCCCGTCGGTCGGCGGCACCCAGGACCGGCTGCCGGTGGCCAGCACCAGCACGTCATAGTCCACAGTGGACCCACCGGCGCCGGTCACCCGCCGCGCCACACGGTCCACCGCCACGACCGGAACACCCAGCCGGAGGTCGACGAGGTGGCGTTCGGCCCACGACTCGTCCTGCAGCTGCACGCTTTCCGGCGTCATCGAACCGCCGACGACCGCGGAGAGCAGCACCCGGTTGTACGCCGGCCGCCGCTCCTCACCGAACACCGTGACGGAGACCCTGTCCCCGTGCGGATCCCGGCGCCGCAACTCCTCGGCCAGCCGCGCGCCGGCCATCCCGTACCCGGCAATGACAACCCGTCGCGTGCTCATCGCGGCACCTCCGCTTTGGCCAGTCGCACCGCGCACACCTTGAACTCCGGCATGCGGCTGGTCGGGTCCAGCGCGGGGATCGTGATCAGGTTGGCGCGCTGGGCGTCCGGGAAGTGAAAGGGCAGGAACACCAGGTCCGGCCGGAGCGTGGGGACGCAGCGCACCCGGGCCCGCACCGCGCCGCGGCGGGAGGTGACGGCCGCCAGGTCGCCGTCGGTGAGCCCGGCGCGCTCCGCGGTGTCCGGGTGGACCTCCACGAACGCCTCCGGCACGACCGCGGCCAGCTCCGCCACCAGCCGGGTCTGCGCACCGGACTGGTAGTGCTGGAGCACCCGGCCCGTGGTGGCCTGCAACGGAAACTCGGTGTCCGGCGGCTCGGCCGGTCCACTGTGGTCGACGGCGACGAACCGGGCCTTGCCGTCCGGATGTGCGAACCGGTCGAGGAACAACCGCGGCGTGCCCGGGTGGTCATCGCCGGGGACCGGCCAGTGCAGTGCCTCGCCGGCCCGCAGCCGCGCGTAGCTGACCCCGGAGTAGTCGGCGGGACCGCCGGCCGAGGCCCGGCGCAGCTCCTCGAAGACCGCCTCCGCCTCGGTGGGGAACCGTTCGGCGGGCTGGCCGAGCCGCACCGCCAGACCGTGCAGCACCTCGAGGTCCGTGCGCACCCCGTCCGGCGCGGGTAACGCCTTGCGCCGCAACAGGATCCGGCCCTCGAGATTGGTCATCGTGCCGTCCTCCTCGGCCCACTGGGTGACCGGCAGGACGACGTCCGCGCGGGCCGCGGTCTCGGACAGCACCAGATCGGCGACGACCAGGAGGTCCAGAGTGGACAGCCGGTCGGCGACCCGGCCGGAGTCCGGCGCGGAGACGACCACGTTGCTGCCGAAGACAAGCAGGCCACGCGGACCGGTTTCGGTGCCCAGCGCGTCGAGCAGCTCGTAGGCCGAGCGGCCCGGTCCGGGCAGTGCGGCCGGGTCGACGCCCCACACCGCGGCGACGTGCCTGCGCGCGGCCGGGTCGTCGATCCTGCGGTACCCGGGCAGCTGGTCGGCTTTCTGCCCGTGCTCCCGGCCGCCCTGCCCGTTTCCTTGCCCGGTAATACATCCGTACCCTGAGCCGGTCCGGCCGGGCAGGCCGAGAGAAAGTGCGACGTTGATCCACGCGCCCACCGTGTCGGTGCCGCGGGCATGCTGCTCGGTGCCGCGCGCGGTCAGCACGTAGGCGCGCTCGGCGTTGGCCAGCCGCTCGGCCACCAGGCGCTGGTCGGCCGCAGCGACGCCGGTGACCCGCTCGACGCGCTCCGGCCACCACGCAGCGGCGATCCGCCAGGCCTCGTCGAACCCGGTGGTGCGCTCGGCGAGGTAGTCCTTGCGCAGGTGCCCCTCGGCCACCACCGCGTGCAGGATTCCCAGCGCCAGAGCCAGATCCGTGCCCGGCGCGGGCTGCAGATGGAGAGCGGCCTGCTCGGCGGTCGGGGTGCGGCGCGGGTCGACCACGATCAGCCCGCCGGCCGCCCGGGCCGCCGCCAGGTGCTGCATGAACGGCGGCATGGTCTCCGCCGGGTTCGCCCCCACCAGCAGCACCGCGTCCGCGTCGGCCAGATCCGTTACCGGGAACGGCATTCCGCGGTCGACGCCGAACGCCCGCAGTCCCGCGGCGGCGGCCGAGGACATGCAGAACCGGCCGTTGTAGTCGATCTGCGCGGTGCCGATGGCGACCCGGGCGAACTTGCCGAGCAGGTAGGCCTTCTCGTTGGTGAGCCCGCCACCGCCGAAGACCGCGACGGCATCGGGGCCATGCTCGGCGGTCAGGCCGGCGATCCGGGACGCGACCAGGTCAAGTGCCGCGTCCCAGCTCGCCGGCCGCAGCTCGCCACCGGTGCGGACCAGCGGGGTGGTGAGCCGGCCGGGCGAGGTCAGCAGCGCGCCCGCGGTCCACCCCTTCTGGCACAGCCCCCCGCCGTTGGTGGGGAACTGCCGCGGCGTGACCGCGGCCCCGTCCAGACGCATTCCGCACTGCAGCGCGCAGTACGGGCAATGCGTCTCGGTCGTCACGAGGCCGAACCGTAGAAAGGGCTTGTTACCCGGGTGTGCCCATGTGTTTCAGGCAGGCGAACTTGGCTGCGCACGGCGGGCGGCCCGGCGGTGAGAACACCGTCGTTTCTCCCGTTGTTACTATTGAGTAGTTATTTACCGGCCAGTAACATGAGCTGGGTCACAGGCCGTCGAACCCTGCACCCCGGAGGCCGGACCCATGCAACGACGCATCGCACTACTACTCTCCGCGCTCATCTGCACACTCTTCGCGGCTCCCGCCCTTCCGGCTGCCGCGGCCGCACCCAATCCGGTGATCATCGTCAACGGCACGTTCGGCCCCGCGTTCTTCTACGAGCCCTTGGCCGCGCGCCTGCGCCACGACGGCTACCAGGTGTCCATCTTCGAGCTCACCAACCTCGGCACCGGCGACATCGCGGGCACCGCCCGCGACTTCGCCGCGTTCGTCGACGGCGTCCGCGCCCGGACCGGCGCCGCCCGCGTCGACCTCGTCGCCCACTCCCAGGGCGGCCTCGTCGCCCGCCAGTACATCCGCTTCAACGGTGGATCGTCCACGGTGGACAAGCTGGTCAATCTCGCCGCCCCGAACCAGGGCACCGCCATCGCCAACATCGCCGCCTTCTTCGGCCTCGGCAACTGCCTGGGCATCGTGGCCTGCCAGCAGATGGCCGTCGGATCCCCGTTCCTGGCCACCCTCAACGCCGGCGACGACACCCCCGGCGCCGTCCGCTACACCAACCTCTACACCCTCGAAGACGAGCTGGTCCGCCCGGTCGCCAACGCCGCACTCCACGACGGTGCGGTCAACGTCCTCATCCAGTCGCAGTGCCCGCTCCGCATCGTCGACCACATCGGCCTCGCCCTCGACGGCACCACCTACGACGGCGTCCACGACGCCCTGCGCGGCGCCCCGATCAGCCTGAACTGCTTCGCTATCTAGATCACGGCGGTGATCTGGTGCGCGGCGCGTTCCAGGCCGCGCAGGGAGTCCTGCGTCGAGTGCGGGTGCAGGGCGTGCACGGCGAGGCGGAACAGCAGGGCGTGCAGCAGGGCCTGGGACCACTCGGCGAGATGGGACCAGCGGCGCAGCAGCCCTTCGTCGGCGCCACCCCAGGCCAGGGCGTCGACGGCGACGACGGCGGCGGCCCATTCGGGTGGTCGGTGGTAGGCGGTGAGGCCGACGATGCCCGGGGCGGCGTCGCCGGCGAACAGCACGTTGCCGAACAGGTCGCCGTGCACCACCTGCGGGACCAGGCGGGTCGGGCGGCGGGAGCCGGCGAGCACGTCGAACAGCCGGCCGCCCAGCGTCAGGTCCAGCGGGGCCTTCTCCTCGTCCCAGGCGGCCCGGTCGGCCAGCGCGAACACGTCGGCCCGGGCGGTGAGGAAGCGCGGGCGGCCGAGGTCGGCGGTCGCCTTGTGCAGCCGCAGGGACGCCGCGATGATCTCGTCGTAGCGCGGCTCGGGCTGCCCCTCGACGAACCGCACCGCGACCCAGCCGCCGACCACCCACCGTCCGTCGCTGGACCGGACCGGGCGGCCGATCCGCATGTCGGCCACGTTCAGCTCGCCCAGGGTCTGCGCGACCCAGGCCGCCTCGGCGGGATTGCCGGCCGGACGCAGCACAACGTCGTCGCAGCGCCACATCGGCCCGCGGTCAACAGGTTCCGGTATCGAATCCTTCACCCCGAACGCGGCGCGGACGTGCTCGGGCGGAGACGGTGGGGACGTACTCACGATCCGGCACGCTACCGCCCGTGACCATGATCACCAGGGACCGCCACGGTGCGTCGTGGAATTAGTACGTAGGCAGGCTCGGGTCGACGTCCCTGGCCCAGCCGAGGACTCCGCCACCCACGTGCACCGCGTCGGCGAAACCGGCCTTGTGAAGGGCGGCCAGCGCCTCCGCCGAGCGGGCGCCGGACTTGCAGTGCAGCACGATCTGCTTGTCCTGCGGCAATTCCGCGAGGGCTTCGCCGGAGAGGATGCGGTCCTTGGGGATCAGCACCGAGCCGGGGATGCGCACGATCTCGAACTCGTGCGGCTCGCGCACATCGACCAGCGTGAACCGGTCGCCACGATTGAACTTCTCCTTCAGCTCCAGCGCGGTGATCGTGTGCCCCGCTGCGGCCGCCGACGCGTCCTCGGACACCACACCGCAGAACGCCTCGTAGTCGATCAGGCCCTCGATCGGCTTGGTCTCCGGGTCCTTGCGGATGCGGATGGTGCGGTACGACATCTCCAGGGCGTCGTACACCATCAACCGGCCCAGCAGCGGCTGTCCGATGCCGGTGATCAGCTTGATCGCCTCGGTCACCATGATCGACCCGATGGACGCGCACAGCACGCCCAGCACGCCGCCCTCGGCACACGACGGCACCATCCCGGGCGGTGGCGGCTCCGGATACAGGTCGCGGTAGTTCAGCCCCTGCCCGTTCGGCGCGTCCTCCCAGAACACGCTGACCTGGCCCTCGAACCGGAAGATCGACCCCCACACGTACGGCTTGCCCAGCAGCACCGCCGCGTCGTTCACCAGGTACCGGGTGGCGAAGTTGTCCGTCCCGTCCACGATCAGGTCATACCCGGCGAAGATCTCCAACGCGTTCTCGGTCGACAGGTGCGTCTGATGCACGTTCACCGTGACGAACGGGTTGATCTCCGCGATCGAGTCCCGCGCCGACTCCGCCTTCGGCCGCCCGATGTCCGACTGCCCATGGATGATCTGCCGCTGCAGGTTCGACTCGTCCACGACATCGAACTCGACGATGCCGAGCGTCCCGACCCCCGCCGCAGCCAGGTACAGCAGCGCCGGGCTCCCCAACCCACCCGCGCCGACCACCAGCACCTTCGCGTTCTTCAGCCGCTTCTGCCCGTCCACCCCGACATCCGGGATGATCAAATGACGGCTGTACCGCGCCACCTCCTCCCGGCTCAACTCCGCAGCCGGCTCAACAAGCGGCGGCAAACTGCCAGCCATCGACTCCTCCTAGACAGGCGCTCCGGACACCCCCCAGTCTCCTCGCCTCAACGCCCCAACCCCCGCCACCCTTCCCCTACTCCCACATCCCGAGACGACCCGCGAGTTCCACGTTCACGACCGCGAGTCGTACGCTCCAGCAACTGAGTTCGACGCTCCAGCAAGCGAGTTGTACGTTCGGGCAACCGAGTTCGACGCTGGGGACCGCTCCGCTACCCGGCGGGTTTGGCTTGGGGGTTGGGCCAGGCGTTGGGTTTGCAGGTTTTGCCATCGGCGACGACCGGGTCCTTGTTGGCGACGGCCTTGTTGAGCTCGGCGACGAAGTTGTTGGAGACACCGAAAGTCTGCTGCATCATGACCGGCGCCAGGGCGCCTTCGGTGGCGCAGCCGACGTGGGTGTTGTTGAAGGCGTGGCCGACCTCGTGGTTGATGGCGTACTGACGGTAGGTGATCATGTCGCCGTTGAACGCGATGGCGCCGCGCACCCAGCGGGCGACGTTGATCAATACGCGCTGCTCGGCCCGGCGGTAGCACGACGTCTCATAGCGGATGGCGTAGCCGCACTTGTCCGGCCGGTGCACGGTGTCCGGCGCGGCGAGGCTGACCCGCATGCTGGGCGTGCCGGAGTCGACGCGCTGCACGGACACCTTCCCGTCGCCGGCCCAGCCGCGCGGGTCGGCCAGGGTCTGGTCGACCAGCTTGGCGAACGCCTCGTCGCCGCCGTAGGTCGCCGGGTCGAGGCCGTTCTCCACCTCGATGGTGTAGGTGAACAGCTTCCCGCCGTTGCCGACCCGAGGCCCGGTGCCCGGCACGACGTGCCAGGTGCCGGCCGCGGTCTGGGTGAACGGCCCGCCGTTGGGCAGCTCCGCGGTGGGGATGCGCACGTCGACCGGCGTCACCGGCTGCTCGGTGGCCTCCGGCGGACCGGCCGGGGCACTGGACCCGCCGGGCGCCAGCACACCGTCCGGCTCCCCCGAACCGGCCGCCCGCGCCGGGCCGTCCTTGCCGACCGTGTCGAACAGCACCAGCGCGGTCAGCACCAGCAGCACCGGCAACGCGTAGATCCGCCAGCCGTAGGTCCGGAGCACCCGCCGGAGTCCCCGGCGCCGCGCCCGCCGGCCGGTCCGGGGCTGCCAGGACGCCTGCAACGGCTGACCGGGCCGCTCGGGGCCCTGCCTGGTGACCCGTTGCGTCGATGCGGAGCGGGTCTGCCTGGGGAGCGGCCGCTCGCCCTGCGTCATCCTGCCCACGCACCCCAGGGTCTCACACCCCCAAAAGGGGGGTGCGGGGGCTGAGCCCCCTCGGGGGTCTGGGGGCTGGCCCCCAGAAGGCACAGCGGAATGTGAGCTACCCGCGAGTCACCACGTGTCACCGGCTTCCCACATGCCGAGGACGGCCCGGGCGACGGTCACCGGGCGCTCCATCTGCGCGACGTGCCCGGTGCGCGGCAGCACCAGCAGCCGGGCATGCGGCAGCAACGAGGCCAGCCGTGGCGCCTTACGCACGGTGACCAGCTTGTCCTCGGTCCCCCAGACGACCAGCGTGGGCATGGTCAACTTGGGCGCGACCGCCCACATCGACTTGGTCTTCGGCACCAGCCAGGCCCGGAACAGCCCCACCGCGCTCAGGCTCAGCGCCGTCGCCGCCCACCGCATCGCCGCCCGCTCGGCCGCCTCCGACTCCGCCTCGGCCAGCCGCGCATCGGGAATCCTTGACGGGTCGGCAAAGCACAGCCGGACGAGCTGCATCGCCCGCTCCCGCGGCGGCATCGCGGCCAGCGCCCGGCGCACCCGCGGCCCCAGCACCGGCAGCATCAGCAGCGGCAGCCGCGGGTCGGACAGCCGGTTGAGCCGCGGCCGCAGGTCCGGCACCGCCGGCGAGATCAACGTCAGCGTGCGCACCCGCTCCGGATACCGGGCCGCGTACAGCATCGAGATCGCGCCGCCCATGGAGTTGCCGAACAGATGCACCGGCCCCAGGTCCAGCCCGCGCAGGAACCGCTCGAGCACGTCGAGCTGTGCCTCCAGCGAGTAGGTGAACCCGGCGATCGGCTCGGACCGGCCGAACCCGGGCAGGTCCACGGCGATCCCGCCGGCATGCCCGGACAGCTGCCCGGCCAGGTCCGTCCAGTTCGTGGCCGACCCGCCCAGCCCGTGCACGTACACCGCGGTCGGAGACGGACCGGGCGTGCGCCGCACGTGCAGCGTCACCCCACCGGCCGTGACCTGCTCACCCGGCCACGCCGGCGCCACCGGATCCAGCTCGGGCAACGCGGCATCGGACAGCGGAACCCGGGTCAGAGACGACAAACCCACACCGGTACTCACCATTCCAGCCTCCACCGATTACTGTTACCGACGAGTAAAGCATCGGCACAATCACCCGTCCGGGTTGGTGATCCCGGTCCGGCGGTCGCTCGAACTGGGCGGAGGGGCCTTCAATGGCGGAGACGATCGAACACAATGGCCAGGCCGGCAGGGGTGCCCGGCTGCCTCGCACCGCCCGGCGGGCACAGCTGCTCGCCGCCGCCCAGGACATCTTCGCCGCCAACGGCTACCACGCCGCGGCCATGGACGAGATCGCCGAGCGCGCCGGAGTGAGCAAACCCGTGCTGTACCAACACTTCCCGGGCAAGCTCGAGCTGTACATGGCGCTGCTGGAAGCGCACGTGGACGAGCTGACCCGGCGGGTCACCGACGCCATGGAATCCACCACGGACAACAAGGTCCGGGTGCGGAACGCGGTCGCCGCGTACTTCGACTTCGTCGACGAGGAGAGCCAGGCGTTCCGGCTGGTGTTCGAGTCCGACCTGCGCGGCGAGCCGGTCGTGCACGACGCCGTCGAGCGCGCCACCGAGGCCAGCGTGCGCGCGATCACCGCGACGATCACCGCGGACGCCGGGCTGGACGAGGACCGTGCGCGGCTGCTCGCCGTCGGCCTGGTCGGGGTCAGCCAGGTCGCCGCCCGGGCGTGGCTCGCCGACCAGCGGCCGGTGCCCAAGGACGAGGCCGTCGCGCTGATCTCCACGCTGGCCTGGAAGGGAATCGGCGGCGGCTTCCCGCTGCAGCATCCGGTATGAAGCTTGCGGAATGCCGGGCGAGGGAGTTGGCCCACCGCGACGAGGGTAGGCCGAGGGACGAGGTCTGCCCGAGGAGTGGTCTGGTGGCCCACCAGCCGAGGCGACCCACGACCAGGGCCAACTCTCCCGAGCTGGAGAACACAGCATGACTGAGACCCGCCCGGACGCCCGACGAGACCGGTGGCGCTCACACCGCGAGGCCCGCCGGGAGGAGTTCGTCCAGGCGGCGCTGCGGGCGCTGGCCCGGCACGGCCCGGACTTCGGCATGGACGACGTCGCGGCCGAGGCCGGCGTGACGAAACCCGTGCTGTACCGGCATTTCACCGACAAGGCCGACCTGTACCTGGCGCTCGGCCGGCACGGCACCGAGCTGCTGTTCGACCGGCTCGTCCCGGCGCTGAACAACGAGGAGGCCCCGGTCCCGCGGATTCGCAAGAGCCTGGACGCCTACTTCTCGGTGATCGAGGAGCACCCCAACCTGTACCGGCTGCTCATCCGCCGTCAGTTCGGCCGCGATGTCGTAGCGGAGGACAAGGAGCTGATCGGCGCCGCGCTCTCCCGCCTGCTCGGCGACTACCTGCGCGCCATGGACCTCGACTCCGGCGCGGCCGAGCCGTGGGGGCACGGCATCGTCGGCCTGGTGCAGAACGTCAGCGAGTGGTGGCTGGAGCGGCGCACCATGAGCCGCGACGCGGTGGTCGAGTACCTCACCCAGATCATCTGGGCGGCCATCGACGGGATCGTGCGCCAGCACGGCATCGCCATCGACCCGCACAAGCCGATCGAGGTGAACAAGGTGGTCAAGCTGTCCCGGCGGCGCTAGTCCGCCTCTCCGGAATTAACTGCTGTCGTTACGTTCCAGCGAGCCCGATGATGATGATCAGGACAAGCGCAGCGGCCTCAGGCCCGCTGGAACGGGGCGGAGTCGGCGTTGCCGTCAATGCGTCATCGCGGGCCGTGACTCACCCTTCGCGGTCCGTGACGGTTACCCGTACGGCCGTACTCATGAGTAACTGCCACGATCCGTGTCGCTCCACGGCCACGCAACGGGTATGTCCCCGCCGCGTGGCGCCTCCCACCAGGGGATTCCCGACGCCTCAGGTGGTGGCGAAGCCGACCCGCCGGCTGTCCGCCTTGCCGATCTCCACGTAGGCCACCCGGGCCGAGGGCACCACGAACCGCGCGCCCTTCGTGTCCACCATGACCAGCGTGCCCTGCGGGTTCTTCAGCGCGTCGTTCACCAGCGCCTCGACCTCATCGGGGGCAAGATCGCTGGTGAGCACGATCTCCCGCGGGGTGTCCGCGATCCCGATCTTGACCTCCACGCCGACCTCCGCAGCTCAACCCATTCGACGAGACCGAACCCTAGCCCAGGCCGAGCGCGGTCATCCGCTTGCCGTGCGCCTGTTGCAACCGGCGGAACAGCGCGGCGATTCCCGCCAGGTCCCCGGTACCGGTCACGATCAGCTCGGCCAGCCCGTCCCGCTCGGCCACCACGTACTGCGCCTGGGTCAGCGCCTCCCCCAGGAGCCGCCGTCCCCACAGCGTCAACCGGTCGCGCACCGCCCGGTCCCGCTCGATGGCCGCCTGCACCTCCCGCTCGGCGAACGCCGAGTGCCCGGTGTCGGCAAGCACCTCCAGCACCAGGCCCTTCGTCTCCTCGTCCAGCCACCCCGCCATCGCCCGGTACAGGTCGGCCGCCAGCCCGTCCCCGACGTACGCCTTGACCAGCGACTCCAGCCACGAGCGCGGCGCCGTCGAGGCGTGCCAGGTGTCGAAGTGGCCGATGAACGGGCGCATCGCCTCCTCGACGTCCATCCCATGGCCGGCCAGGAACCGCTCGATCTTGGCGTAGTGCCCCATCTCCGCGGCCGCCATCGCGGACAGCGCCGCCCGTCCGGCCACCGTCGGGGCGCTCCGGGCGTCCTCCGACATCCGGTCGAACGCCGACAGCTCCCCGTACGCCAGCACCCCGAGCAGGTCGACGACCCCCGGCGAGATCGCCCGAGCCTCGACGCTCTGACCCGCCTGCGTGTCGTCGCTCATGCGGTCTTCTCCAGCTCGGGAATGTTGGCCGAGGTCGTGGGTCGCCTCGCTCATTGGGTCACCGGACCGCTCCTCGGGCAGGCCTCGTTCCTCGGCCTACCGTCGTCGCGGTGGGCCAACTCCCTCGCCCAGCATTCCGCAAGCTCCATGCCGGCAGCGTATCCGGCAGCCGTCGCAGGTAGACTCGGCACGACGCTCCGTGGCTATCGATGTCACGGTTCGCGTCGGAGAGGGTGCGTGCACGCTTCCCGGCCCTCCCGCGCCACCCCTGAACGAGGCGGTACGGCGCGGTCGAGCGGCCCGTTCCGGGCAGTGCGCGCTGGACACGAGAGAGGCGATCCACCTGACAGTCAAGGAAATCCACCACACCGAACCCGACATCGACCCGGTCACGCTGGAGCACAGCGAAGCCGGCGTTCCCGAGTTCGACACCTCCCACCCGTTGCAGGCCGGCGCTCCGGTCCGGCCGGACTCCCCCACGTTCGAAGAGCTCGGCGCCCGGCCGGAGATCGTCCGCGCGCTGCGGGCCGCGGGCATCGAGCGCGCGTTCGCCATCCAGGAGCTCACCCTGCCGCTGGCCCTGGCCGGCGAGGACATCATCGGCCAGGCCCGCACCGGCACCGGCAAGACGCTCGGTTTCGGTGTGCCGATCCTGCAGCGGATGACCACCCCCGGCGACGGCACCCCGCAGGCGCTGGTCGTGGTGCCCACCCGCGAGCTCTGCCTGCAGGTCACCCACGACCTCAAGGACGCCAGCAAGCACCTCGGCGCTCGGGTGCTGGCGATCTACGGCGGCGTTCCGTACGACAAGCAGATCGCGGCACTGCGGGCCGGCGTGGACATCGTGGTCGGCACCCCCGGCCGGCTGCTGGACCTGGCCGAGCAGCGCAACCTGGTGCTGGGCAAGGTGTCCGGCCTGGTGCTCGACGAGGCCGACAAGATGCTCGACCTCGGCTTCCTGCCGGACATCGAGCGGATCCTGCGCATGGTGCCGGAAGAGCGGCAGACCATGCTGTTCTCCGCCACCATGCCCGGCCCGATCATCACGCTGGCCCGGACGTTCCTGCACAAGCCGACGCACATCCGGGCCGAGGAGAACGACGCGGGCGCCGTCCACGAGCGCACCACCCAGTTCATCTACCGGGCGCACTCGCTCGACAAGATCGAGATCGTGGCCCGCGCGCTGCAGGCCGAGGGCCGCGGCCTCACCATGATCTTCGCCCGCACCAAGCGGACCGCACAGAAGGTCGCCGAGGACCTGGCCGAGCGCGGCTTCGCGGTCGCCGCCGTGCACGGTGACCTGGGCCAGGGCGCCCGCGAGCAGGCCCTGCGCGCGTTCCGCTCCGGCAAGGTGGACGTGCTGGTCTCCACCGACGTCGCGGCCCGCGGCCTGGACGTCGACGACGTCACGCACGTGATCAACTATCAGTGCCCGGAGGACGAGGACGCGTACATCCACCGGATCGGCCGCACCGGCCGGGCCGGCAAGGAGGGCGTCGCGATCACGCTGGTCGACTGGGACGAGGAAGCGCGCTGGAAGCTGGTCAGCGACGCGCTCAGCCTGGACGTGCCGGTGCCGGTCGAGACCTACTCGACCTCCGAGCACCTGTTCACCGACCTGGGCATCCCCACCGGCAGTGGCGGCAGGTTGCCTCTGTCCAAGCGCACCCGCGCGGGCCTCGCCGCCGAGCCGGAGGAGAACTTCGACCGCAAGCGCCGCGATCGGGGCCGCCGCGGTGGCCGCCGGGGCCGGGCCCAGTCCGCGGACGCCCCCGCCGATCGCGCCCGCCCGGAGACCGACAAGGCCGAGGACGGCACCGGCCCCACCCGCCGCCGGCGCCGGCGCCGCGCCGGCGTGGAGACCGACAAGCCGGCCGAAGCCACCGCCGAGCGCCCGGACACCCCGGCCGACACCCCCGCGCGCCGCCGGCGCCGCCGGCGCGGCGGTGTCGAGATGACCGACCCGCCCGGCGAGAGCCAGGAGTAACCGGCGAGTGCGATGAAGGCGTCCTTCCGCTCACCGGGCGGGAGAAAGGACGCCTTCAGCGCACCTCGTCATCCGGAGCGAACACGGGGTTCGGCAGACTGGGCGGGTGAACGGTCGCATGATCGGGGCGGAGGACGTGCTCGACGGCGAGGTGCCGCCCGCGTCCGTCGAGCCGGAGCCACTGGATCCGGGTGAGCGCACCATGTTCCGCACCGGGGTCGATGTCGCGATCGCGGTGCTGATCACGGTCGTCGCGGTGGTGGCGGGGTTCGTCGTGTGGCAGACCGGCTCGGTGCGATCCACCTCGTCGCAGACCAACCCGAACCCGGTGGCCGCGCCGGAGAACCCGACGGTGTTCCCGCCGTCGCTGGCCGAGGCCTGGCGGACCCGCAGCTCCGGCACGCAGCAGCCGGTCGCGGTGGGCCCGGTGGTGGTGACCGGCGAGGGCGGCGAGGTCGCCGGCCGCAACCCGATCACCGGCGACGTGCTCTGGCGCTACACCCGGAACCTGCCGCTGTGCACGATCGCCCCGGCCTGGTCGCTGGCCGTGGCGGTGTTCCGGACCGAGGGAAACTGGTTGCCCGCCAAGGATTCCCGGTCGAGCGGCGGGTGCAGCGAGGTCACCGCGCTCGACCCGGCCACGGGCCTGCGGGGCCGGCAGCGCCCACCCGAGGAGCCGGTGCAGAAGCCCAACGGCGGCGAGCGCAACTCCGACGCGGAGCTCGGCACCCGGCTGCTCGCCGACGGCACCTACGTGACCACCACCGGCCACCGGCTGCTCACCACCTGGCGCGACGACTTGGTCCAGACCATGGAGTACGGCGAGCTGCCGTCCCTGGTCAACCCCGGCAAGCAGCCGCGCACCGGCTGCGGGTACGGCTCGGTGGCCGTGGCCCCGGTCAAGATCGGCGTGATCGAGCGCTGCCCCACCGACCTCGGCGACCGGCTGACCGTGTACCGCTCGGTCGGCAACGACAACAAGGCCGACGAGCCGCCGGTGGTGTTCAGCGTGGTGGTCGGCGCGCGCGCCCGGGTCGTGGCGCTGTCCGACAACCGCACGGCGGTCGCGCTGCCGGACCCGAGCCGGCTGCTGGTGTTCGACGAGACCGGCAAGCAGCTGAACGAGTACCCGCTGGACGTGCCGGACACGGACTTCAACGGGGACCCGGACGGGCTGGTGGTGCCGGTCACCAAGGGCCCCGGAATCGACTACTGGTGGACCGGATCCCGCACCATCGCGCTGCACGGCGTGGACCTGTACCCGCTCTGGACGCAGCAGGGCACGCTCGGCCCGGGCGTGGTGTTCGCCGGCCGGGGGCTGCTTCCGGTACCTGACGGAATCCGGGTGGTTGACGTGGCCACGGGACAGCCGGTAGGTACATTCCCGGTGGACCGCGGTGGCTACGCCGGACCGGTCATGATGTCGTCCATCGGGCCGATGGTGCTCGAGCAGCGGGGGCCGGATCTAGTCGCCCTTCGTTGAGCTTCGACAGCGCTTCTAGTACCTGTGGGGCACACTCGGAAGCGTGAGCCTCGTAGCACCTCCGCAATGGTCCCAGCTCAGCCCGCACCGGGCGAAGCGGGTCGACCTGCATGGCAGGTATGGGCCGATCGCCGCGCTGCGTGTCCGGGCCAGATCGAGGAGTACCGATCCGGTGCCGATCGTGGTGCTGGTCCCGGGCTACACCGGCTCGAAGGAGGACTTCGCGCCGCTGCTGGATCCGATCGCCGGCGAGGGCTTCGACGCCCTGGCCATCGACCTGCCGGGCCAGTACGAGTCCACCGGTCCGGACGAGGAGTCCGCCTACCTGCCGAGCGCGCTCGGCCTGGTGGTCGCGGAGCTCGCCGGCAAGCTGGCCGCCGACGGCCACCCGGTGATCCTGCTCGGCCACTCCTACGGCGGCCTGGTCGCCCGCGGCGCGGTGCTGGCCGGTGCCCCGATCATCGGGCTGACCCTGCTGGACAGCGGCCCGGCCGAGCTGCCCCAGGGCTGGCGCCGGCAGGCGCTGGACATCGGCGAGCCCGCCATCCGCCAGCACGGCATGGCGGCGGCCCAGCGGCTGCGCGACACGCTCGACGCCAACAACCCGGTCTGGGCCGCGCACCCCCAGCCGCTCAAGGACTTCCTGCGCGAGCGGTTCATGCGCTCGGTCCCCGCGGCGCTGCTCGGCATGGCCCACGGCCTGCGCACCGAGCCCGACCTGGTCGGCGCCCTGGCCCGGACCATGCAGTCCGGCCGCGCCGAGGGCCTGGTCATGTGCGGCGAGGGCGACGACGCCTGGCCGGTCTCCGCCCAGCGCGACATGGCCGACCGCCTCGACGCCGACTTCGCCGTGATCACCGGCGCCCGGCACTCCCCCAACACGGAGAACCCGGACGAGCTGCTCTACACGCTCATGCCCACCTGGCGCACCTGGCTCTACTGAGCCGCCTCTCCGGAATTTACTGCTGTTGTCGCGTTCCAGCGGACGGTGCGGATGGCAGGTTGACCGTGGCTGAGAACCGTCACGTTCCCCTGAGGTTGCGTTGGTCGGTGGGCGGCTGTGTCCTCAGGCCCACCAGAAGATCCAGAGCGTCACGGCGGCAACCAGCAGCACGCCGGTGACGGCTGCGGCGGCGGGCCAGCCGCGTAGCCGGTCGGCGAGGCGCTGAACCAGGACGGCGACAACCGCGGCGAACACGTGGCCGCCCACGGTGAGCAGGCCGGGGCCGGGCGTGCCGCGGATCCAGGCGACGACCTGGAAGCCCAGCACCACCACGGCGAGCACGCACAGCCCGATGGCCAGCGCGCCGGAAACCTCCGGCCAGAATCGGGACCGCCGGCGCTCCGGTAACGGCTCGGTCTGGTTCATGTCCGCCCGCAACTCGATGGTCTCGGCACCGGCCGGATCGTTCACCCAATCCTTCTTCCTCAGTCGGCGAGCATCGCCCACGGCTCGGCCGCGGGGCCGGCCGCCTGACCGTCCGGGCAGCTGCGCCGGAAGTCGCACCAGGCGCATTGCCGGCCCGGGTTGGCCGGGAACAGCACTTCCGGGTCACCACCGGCATCGAGGGTATCCCGGGCGAGCTGGAGCTCCTCAGCGGTCTCCTCGGCCCGGGACTGGTGCCGCGCCAACGACTCCTCGGTGTGCTCCCACGCGGCCACCGACCCGGTGGGCAGGTGGTGCAGCTCGACCCGGGTGCACGGCCGGCGCAGCGTCCGCCGGGCCGCGATCACGTACAGCGCCAGGGCCTGGGAGCCGCGGGCGTCGTCGGTGGTCAACCCGTGCCGGCCGGTCTTGTAGTCGACGATCACCAGCTCGCCGTCGCGCTCGTCGATCCGGTCCACCCGGCCCTCGGCGACGATCGTGCCGACCGGCGCGGACACCCACCGCTCCAGGCCGACCGGCTCCATGCCCACGTCCAGCCCGGCCACGTAGTCGGCCACCCAACCACCGGCCCGGTCCCGGAACATCGCCGACTGCTCCGGCCCGGCGAACCCGTCGTCCTTCCACCCGGACTTCACCAGCGCGACGGCGCTCTCCGGGGTCCGCTTGCGCACCGGCAGGTCGAAGAACGCCCGCAACGCGTTGTGCACCACCGCACCCAGCGTGCTGTGCGCCCACGGCCCACCCCGCGGCGGCGTGGGCCGGTCGAGATAGTTCATCCGGTACCGCCGCGGGCAGTCGGCCCAGACCGTGAGCCGCGCCGGGGTGACCCTGATCAGCCGGCGCGGCATGCTGTCGAACCCCAACTGCCCGTGCATGGTGCTCATCTAACCGGTCAGAACCTCCACGCCCGAGGCCCGGTCCGCGATCGCGTCCAGCATCTCTGGCGCGGTGCTTTCCTGTCCTAAGTAGACTGTCTTGTTCGTGCCGTGGTAGTCGCTGGCCCCGGTGGTCAGCAGGCCGAGTTCGCCGGCGAGGCCGCGCAGCTTCGCCCGGGTCTCGTCGTCGTGGTCCGGATGGTCGACCTCGAGCCCGTCCAGCCCGGCCGAAGCCAGCTCGGCGATCACCGACCCGGTGACGGTCGGGCCGCGCCGGTGGGCGAACGCGTGCGCCAGCACGGTCACCCCGCCCGCCGCGCGCACCATCCCGATCGCCTCCAGCACCGGGGTCCGCGAGCTCGGGACGTAGTACCGCCCGCGGTCGTTGAGAAACCGCGCGAAGGCTTCGTCCACAGTGGACGCGACACCGGCTCGAACCAGCGCCATGGCCAGGTGCGGCCGGCCCGCGGTCGAGTCCGGTGGCAGCGACCCGAGCAGCGTGTCGGCGTCGACCGGGAACCCGTCCGCCGCCATGCGCTCGGCGATCCGGCGCAGCCGCTCCCGCCGCTCCGCCCGCTGCCGGGCGTACGCGCTCACCACCGCGTCGGCGTCGGGGTCGAACAAGTAGCCCAGCAGGTGCACGTCGCACCGCCCGCCGCGCCCGTCCGGCGACGTGCAGGACAGCTCGGCGCCCCGGATCAGCCGCATGCCCGGGGGCAACGCCGCGGCGGCCTCCGCCCAGCCCGCGGTCGTGTCGTGGTCGGTGATCGCCAGCGCCGCCAACCCGGCCCCGGCCGCGGCGGCCACCAGCCCGGCGGGGGTGTCGGTGCCGTCGGACGCGGTGGTGTGGGCGTGCAGGTCGATGCGCATGACGTCCAGTCTGGACGACGCCGGGACCGGTCAGCCCACCGGCTTCTGGCCCTGGGCGATGCGCTGGGCGCGATACATGGAGAACCGCGCCTTGCGGGCGTCCTCGTCGCCGAAGATCAGGTCGGACAGGGCGTCGAAGACCTGCTCCGGCTTCGGCAGGAAGTCGATGTAGTTGAGCGCCTGGATCTGCCCGGCGGACTCCACGATCAGCGTGCCGTAGCCGAGCATGCGGCCGTTCACGGTCTGCTTGTAGGTCAGGTCGGTGACCTTGCCGATCGGCATCATCAGCGCCCTGGTGGTGAACAGGCCGGTGGTCATCAGGATCCGCTTGTCGGTGACCACGATCCGCTCGAGCCACCACATGAGCACCTGGTAGGCGTAGCGCAGCACGACGATCAGGGCGATGTACCACAGCACGTTCTGGATCAGCCAGCCCTGCGGCGGAAGCAGGTAGGAGATCATCATGCACACCGCGAGCAAGGCAATAGCCTCGAAGGTGTCCCAGGCCAGGTAGGCCCAGTGACGTCGAACCCTGATCACCCGCTGCTCAGTGTCCAGCAGGTACTCGTCAGGGTCCCGTGGCGCGAACATAGCCTGACGTTACCCGCTTCAGCCCTGGAATACCGAACGCACGAACGTGATGACCGCTTCGGCCGCGTTCTTGAGGCCGACGAGGATGTCGTTCACGAGTGCTGCGGACTGCACGGGTTGACTGATCAGAAAGAACGCGATCAATGCGGCCCCGACAATAATTGCCGCCTTCTTAACGTTCACGTGACCTGCCTGTCCCTTCGAACGTGATCTTGCCCTTAAGAGAAAGTTTTACAGCACTTCTGCGCCAAATGGGAGACGAGTCCCGCTGTTGGGTCAACGTGGCGTACGTCTACCGCAACAGGCGTTACGCTGTGTGTTCATGACCGGCTCCGGCGTTCGGATTATCAGGTGCGTCGGCGGCATTGTTCGTGACTCTGCGGGACGGCTACTCCTTGTGCTGCGGGCGAACGAGCCGGGACGCGGACTGTGGTCGCTGCCCGGCGGCCGGGTCGAGGCCGGCGAGAGTGACGCCGACGCCGTGACCCGGGAACTGCTCGAGGAGACCGGCCTTTCCGTGCGCGCCGGTCAACTCGTCGGAACCGTCGAACGCCCCGCGCCAGACGGAACCTACCTGATCTCCGATTATGCCTGCGAGGTGGCCGGCGGAACCCTCCGCGCCGGTACAGACGCACTGGATGCCGCGTGGTTCGACACAACCGAATTCACCGCCCTGGAACACGCCGGCGCCCTCACCCCCCAACTCGCCGACACCCTCCGCGCCTGGCAGGTCGTCCCATAGCCGCCACCGGCCAACATGCCGACGCGACACGCCAACACAGCAACGCGACCGGCCAACACAGCGACGTGAGCGGCCAACACGCATGTTTGCGTCTGGCGTCGGCGTGTTGGCGCGTGGCGTCGGTGTGTTGGCGTCAGGCGAGCCAGGTCATCCGCTGGCCATGCCACGCTGTGCGGGCCAGCGCCCGGCCCACCGGCCGGCCGTCCACCCACTGCACCAGGCCGAGCACGCCGAAGCTGGGCTCACCCTTGCCCCGGCGGAGATCGTCCCGGCCGGGCAGCACGTGCGCCATCGCCGCGACGTACTCGTCGTGGCTGATCCAGTGCACCGGCCGGTCCGCGGCGAGCTCACCCAGCGCGGCCAGGAACGCCTGCTGCCGCTCCGTGGTGAGGTAGAGCAGGGCCAGGCTGGTGATCACGACCAGCGGCAGCTCGGCCGGGATCCGGGCGGCGGCGCGGGCCAGGTCGGCCACGGCGTCCCCGGTGACCAGCTCCGGGCGGTTGCCGCGCTGCGCACCGGCTGCGGCGGCGAACTGGCGCAGCCGCTCCGGCTGGTCGGCCCAGATGCACGCCTCGAGCCAGGCGTACTCGTCCTCGTCGGTGAGGTCCACCGGCGAGCGGTCCAGCCCGACCCGGGCGCCGACCGTGATCTTCTTCGGCACCGCGGGCAGCTCCGCCCCGTCCGCCACCGACAGCGCGCAGTGCAGGCCCAGCGCGGGCTTGGCCGGCCCGGCCGCCAGCTGCCCGGCCTGCTCGGTCTGGTACCGGTAGCCGTACCGGTCCAGGTTCAGCAGCAGGCCCGCGCTGCAGCCCACCTCGAGCAGCCCGACCGGCCCGCGCCCGGCGGCCAGCGCCACGGCCGGGTAGAGCAGCGCCGCCCGGCCCACCTCGTTGGTCTGCACGGTGCGGGTGGCGATCAGGGTCCGGATCTCGCCGGCCCGCTCCAGCACGAACGACCGGAACACCCCCCAGGTGGCACCGTCCGGGCCGCACGCGCCGCCCATCGAGGGGTAGTAGTTGGTCAGCTCGTGGAACGGGTGCGCCTGCAGCGTCCGGTGCACCGCGGCGAACAGCAGCGTGGCCTGGGCGTCCTCGGGGTTGGTCGCGGTCAGCAGGCCGGCGATCTCGGTGTCCTCCGCCGCGAGCTCGGCGAGGTGGGCGTAGAGCGGGGAGAACCCGGCGGCGTCGATGCGGGCGAACCGGCGCAGCTTGCGCTGGGCCCGCTCCAGGGTCTCCGTGGCCATCCCGCTAGTCCGGGCGGGGAACCGGGCGGCCCGGCTGCTCGCCGCCGCGGGCTTCGCCGTAGGACCGCTTGGGCACCATGACCTTGCGGCGGAAGCTGAGCACGACCGTGCCGTCCTGCTTGTAGCCGCGGGTCTCCACGTAGACCACGCCGCGGTCGTCCTTGGACCGCGACGGCGTCTTGTCCAGCACCTCGGTCTCGCCGTAGATCGTGTCCCCGTGGAACGTCGGCTTCAGGTGCTTGAGCGACTCGATCTCCAGGTTGGCGATGGCCTTGCCGGAGACGTCGGGCACGGACATGCCGAGCACGAGCGAGTACACGTAGTTACCGACCACGACATTTCGCCCGAAATCCGTGGTGTTCTCGGCGTAGTTCGCGTCCAGGTGCAGCGGGTGGTGGTTCATGGTCAGCAGGCAGAACAGGTGGTCGTCGTACTCGGTGACGGTCTTGCCCGGCCAGTGCTTGTACACCGCGCCGACCTCGAACTCCTCGTAGTACCGCCCGAACTGCACGCCACGCCTCCCAGCCACCCGAAGGGAGCACCAGTGTGCCGCGCCGGTACCGGGACCGCGCAACGGGTGTGTGAGCGAGTCCACCAGGGCACCGGGCTCGACTGCCCCTCGGGTTCGCGTTGGCGGGCGACGGTGGGTCCGTGGCTGGGTTCAAAGACGGCTTGGCACAACTACGATGTGACTGTTGGTGCTGTTGTGGTAGAGCCTGATGTCATGAAGGGACCCTTCCTGTCATTGAACGTCCTGAAGGCGTCCTTCAGGGCGCTGGCCGATACCCCACCGGCCCCACCTGTCACACCAGCCCCAGCCCCAGCCCCAGCCCCCAGTCTTGGTCCTCGCCACCGCCGTCCGGGCACCGCAGCCCACCACCCCGCCCCACTCCTCCCGTCCTTGCCGTCTTGAGACCCGACCACCCTGCCAACGGCCACCCGCCGACGCCCCCAACCACCCGGCCAGCCTCGCGTCCGGACCGCCGCCCGCGAACGCCACCGGGGGTTGTAGCGCACGTCGAGATTAGGGCGATAGATCGTGAGTGGAGTACTCTGGGTGATTGGTGCCCGCACGGCACCTCGACCGCGAGGAGGTGAGGACGCATGGGCGATCCCCATACCGCCGACAGCCCATCCGGGTGCAGTACCACCCGCGTCCCCACCGGAGCTCCCCTCGTGCCCTAGTTAGGCCCCGTGGTTCCAACCGGGACGCGTCCCGCCACGACGTGCGCCGTTGGAGGACCACATGCCTACGATTCCCTCGCTGAGCGGCCTGCGGGGCCGGAACACCCGGCAGCCCGCGGTCGGCCGCATCCCGGTGCCGATGTCGGCCTACGTGGTCGACTGCGCGGTCTACGTCGACGGCAAGCGCTTGCCGCGGCGGTTCACCCACGCCGACGCCATCGCCGAGGTGCGCGAGCGCGGCGAGGGGTTCGTCTGGATCGGCCTGTTCGAGCCGGACGACGAGCAGATCCAGGGCATCGCCGAGACCTTCGGGCTGCACGAGCTGGCCGTGGAGGACGCGGTCTGCGCGCACCAGCGGCCCAAGCTGGAGCGCTACGACGAGACGCTGTTCATGGTGCTCAAGACGGTCCGCTACATCGAGCACGAGTCGCCGACCACGGCCAACGAGATCGTGGAGACCGGCGAGATCATGGCGTTCCTCGGCCGCGACTTCGTGGTCACCGTGCGGCACGGCCAGCACTCCGGCCTGCACGGCCTGCGCGGCGAGCTGGAGGCCGACCCGGAGCGGCTGTGCAGCGGACCGGCCGCGGTGCTGCACGCCATCGCCGACCGCATCGTGGACAGCTACCTCGCGGTGACCGACGCCATCGAGGAGGACATCGACGAGATCGAGTCGATGGTGTTCGCGCCGAACAGCCCGATCGGCGCCGAGCACATCTACCTGATGAAACGCGAGGTCCTGGAGTTGCGCCGGTCGGTGACGCCGCTGGCCAACCCGTTGCGCCGGCTGGCCGAGGGCTACTCGCCGCTGGTGCCCGACCAGGTCCGCTCCTACTTCCGCGACGTAGACGACCACCTGACCACCGTGTCCGAGCGGGTGGGCAGCTTCGACGAGCTGCTCACCACGCTGGTCGACGCCACCCTGGCCAAGATCACGCTGCAGCAGAGCACCGACATGCGCAAGATCACCTCGTGGGCGGCCATCGTCGCCGTGCCCACCATGGTGGTCGGCGTCTACGGCATGAACTTCGACTTCATGCCGGAGCTGCACTGGCGCTTCGGCTACCCGCTGGTGATGGCGATGATCCTGGTGGCCTGCCTGATCCTGTACCGAACCTTCCGCCGGAACCGATGGCTGTAGCTGGGTAGCCCGTCTCCGCGCCGCACCGGGCCGCCCAGCGAACCCCACGCCGACTGCCATCTCATCCTGCCCCGATGGAGGTTCCCGTGACTCGCCTGCTCACCAACCACTGGTTCTGGATTCTCACCTTCGTGGTCAGCTGGATCGCGATGATCACCGTGCTGATCGCGGACGGTTACGGCAGAGCCTCTGGTATCTAGCTGGTTGGCGGATAGACCGCACCTCCGGCCGAGCTGACAATCCGGCTGGAGGTGGCTGAGATGTCGAAGACGACCCCGGCTCCGTTCCGCTGGCTGGGCGTGCCCGCCGCACTGCTGATCATCACCCTGCTGCTGCCCGCCGGCACCGCCGCGGCGGCTCCCGGTCGCTACGTCGCCCTCGGTGACTCGGCCGCCGCCGGACCACTGATCCCGCTGCCCGACCTGGCCTCGCCGGGGTGCCTGCGCTCGACGGCCAACTATCCGAAGCTGGCGGCGCGGGCGCGCGGCGTGCCGATCACCGACGTCACCTGCTCCGGCGCGGTCACCGCGGACATGACGGCCCCGCAGCAGACCGAGCTGGGCACGGTGCCGCCCCAGTTCGACGCGCTCGGCCCGGACGTCAGCCTGGTGAGCGTGCAGATCGGCGGCAACGACGCGGGGCTGACCGGCCTCGCCCTGAACTGCGTGAACCTGCTGCCGCCACCGTTCGGCACCTCGTGCAAGGACGTCAACACCGCCGGCGGCCGGGACGTCTACGGCGAGCGGATCGCCGGCCTGGCCCCACGCATCGCCGCCGTGCTGGACGGGATCCACCAGCGTGCCCCGAACGCGCGGGTCTTCATCGTCGGCTACACCACCTACCTGCGGCCGAACGGCTGCTACCCGAAGGTTCCACTCTGGGCCCGGGACGCCAACTACATCCAGGCCAAGATCGACCAGCTGAACCAGGTGTTCGCGGACATCGCCGCGAGTCCCGGTGCGTCCTATGTGGACATCCGAACCCCGGGCATCGGCAAGGACGTCTGCGCCTCCTCGCTCACCCGCTGGGTCGAGCCGCTGATCCCGGCGAACCTCGCCGCGCCGCTGCACCCCAACGCCAACGGCATGATCGGGATGGCCGCGGTGCTGACCGCCGCGGTCAGTGCCGCCGCACGGTCGTAGCCAGCGCCAGCCCCGCCAGCACCAGCGCGGCGACGGCCAGCGTCCGGCGCCGCCGCCGGTTGATCGTGAACGTCTCGTCCCGCCCGCCGATCGAGAACGCCGAGCGGGTCGACAGCACCGAGAAGGCGGATCCGACCGAGAGGATCGAACCGGCAGAGCCGATCGACAGGATCGAGCCCGCCGAGCCGATCGACAGAATCGAGCCGGCCGAGCCGATCGAGAGGATCGAGCCGGCCGAGCCGAGGGACAGGATGGTGCCCGCGGACCCGGCGGACAGGGTGCCACCGGCCGACGCGACGCTGAGCGTCGACGCGACCGACAACGCGGATTTCTGGTTCCACGCCGGGTCCCAGTGGACGGCCGGCACCTCGACCGCGACCATGCTCAGCCGCCTCCGTTGGGGTTGTCGTACCGGCCAGGGCCGACCGGCACCGAGTCGTAGGTCTGCTGGACGTCCCGGGTGTTCAGCGAAGCCCCGTCGGGCAGCAGGTTCGTGATCGCGTAGTACGCCGGTTTCTGCCCGGACAGCCCCAGGATCTCCGCCGTCGCCGCGTCCGGCACGCCGTACTTCACGCCCCGGTCGGAGATCAGGTAGATCGGCCCGGTGCCGAAGTCCTCTTTGGACCGTGAGCCGCGCACCACCGCGGCCCGCCCCGGCGGCATGAAGAAGTGGTCGATGCGCTGCCCGTCCGAGCTGGGGGTGGCGATGTCGATGAACGTGTACCGGGTGCCGTCGGACTTCTTCGGCAGCGGAACCTCGGTGCCGACGTGCACGGCCGTGTGGTGGTCGGCGTCGACGCCCTCCCCGGTCACCTCCCAGCCCAGGCAGGCGACCGGGGTGGGCTGCGCCGTCAACACCTCCGGCTGGACCTGCGGGGACGCGCTGTCGTCGATCTTCTTGCCGTCCGCCGTGTCCCGCGAGACACCGGTGATCGCGTCCGGCGCGACCGGAGCGATCTCCTTGTTGTTCAACGACTCGGTGAACCGGATCAGGTCCGCGGTGGTCCGCTTGATCTGCTTGATGCCGTCCCGCAGCAGCACGTAGTAGTCGGGCTCCGGCTCGCCGGCCCGGACCACCTGGAACACCGCGCCCACCTTGAGGCCCTCGACGTCGAACCCGTTGGGCGCGGTGCCCCGGCCGGCGATGGCCGGCGGGGCGAGCTTCGGCGCCTCGGGGATCGCGTTGAGCATCCCGGTGGTGATCACCCGGATGTCGCCGTCGTTGAGCTTGAGCGCGGACTTGATGCTGGGGTTGCCCATGTCGACCTCGGCCCGCACCGCGTTGGCGTTCTTGATGTTCGCCGTGACCGGGGTGCGGTAGACCAGGTAGACCTTGGCGTTCTGGGCGCGGACCAGCAGCGCGTGCGACTCGGCCAGCTCCGGGCCGAGATCGTGCACGCCGGCGAGCACGGTCGTCTCGACCTTGTTCTCGCTCACCGGGTTGGGCAGGCTCGGGTCGACGCGGTAGGCGTCGCAGACCGCCCAGTCCTGCCCCGGCCGCTGCTCGCCGTTGGGCAGCAGGTCCGGGCCGTTCCGGATGCCGGTCATCCGGCCGCGCGGGATGTCCTTGAGCTCCTTCTCGTCCACGATGGTCGGCTGCACGACGTTGCCGGCCGCCCCGCCACCCGCCTGCTGGCCCCCCGCCTGGCCCTGGTTGTTGTTCTGCTGCTGCCGGGCGACCAGGTAGAGCCGGGCGGACGCCAGGTTGAACGTGGGGATCAGCCGCCGCTGGTCCTTCAGGTACACGTACACCTGGCCGGTCTGCTTGCTGATCACGATGCCGTCGTCGTTCGGGGGCGCCGGATCCGGGCTGAGGATCCCCCACACCAGGAAGCCGACCACGCCGACGGCGGCGAGGCACACCCCCACGATGGTGGCCCGGCTGTGCGTGCGCATCGGGTCGTGCAGCATCACCGCGTCCTTGCGCACCAGCGCGGACTGCATGCGGCGAAGGACGAAGCGGTACGCCTGGACCTGTGACTTGGTCGTCGGTGTTGACGGCATTCTCGGCCTGCAACTCTCCCGTTCGCGGTACGGTTTCGCAGGATAGCCGTACGCAACCAGCAGGGGAGTGAGAACGAGCGGATGTCCGTGACCACACCTCCGCGACCAGGCGGGATGCCCCCGCAGCGCGGCCAGGGCGCGGGCGGTGGGCCCAATGGCCCCGCCGGTCCGCCGCCTCCGAACGGACCCGGCCCGGGCCAGCCCCGGCCTCCCGGACCGCCACGCCCGGTGATCTCCGCCCGGCGCCGCACCAGCGGGGCCAGCCTGGGCGCGCTGCCGGTGGCCAACCTGGTGGTGCTGGAGGTCGGCGTCGCGATCGGCCTGGTGCTGCTGGCCATCGACCTGAAGCTGAAGTTCGTGGCCATCGGCGTGGCCGCGGCCGCGCTGCTGATGGCGTTCATCCGCTGGCACGGCCGCTGGTTCACCCAGTGGATCGGGCTCACCACGCGGTACACGTTCCGCTCGCACACCCGGGTCAGCCGGCAGACCGAGCCGGTGTCGATGGAGTCGCTGGCCGAGGCGGAGGGTTCCACGGTCACCGGCCCGGACGACGCGCGGGTGGGCCTGCTGCGGGTGATCGTGCCGGACCTCGTGGTGGCGCACGGCACCGACCACGAGCGGCACCCGCTGGGCCTGGCCTGGCACGAGGGCACCTGGACCGCGGTGCTGCTGGTCGACCCGGCACCGGCGCTGGTCACCCCGATCGGCGCGGCGCCCAGCCTGCCGATCGGCGCGCTCGCGCCCTGCCTGGAGGACCGCGGCGTGGTGCTGGACGCCATCCAGGTCATCTGGCACTGCTACCCCGGCAGCGCCGCGCTCCCGCCCAACTCCCCGGCTCTGGCTTCCTACCTGGAAGTTCTCGGCCCGCTGCCGGCCGCGGCCCGGCGCACCACCTGGGTGGCCGTCCGGATGGACCCGCAGCGCTGCCCGGCCGCGGTCCGCGAGCGCGGCGGCGGCGTGGTCGGCGCGCACCGGGCGCTGATCGGCGCGCTGTCCCGGGTCCGCAACGCGCTCGAGTCGCGCGGCGTGCCGACCCGACCGCTGGATCCCGACGAGCTGCTCAAGGCCGGCATCTCGGCGGCCGAGCTGACCGCGGTGGCCGGCTCCAGCCAGCGCATCGGCCTGCGCGAGCGGTGGACCGGGGTGACCGCCGCCGGCATCGGCCACGCCAGCTACGCGGTCACCGGCTGGCCCCGCGGCAAGGCGGCCACCAGCCTCAACTCGCTGACCGGCGTCCGCGCCCTGTCCGCCACCGTGGCCATGTCGATCTCCCCGGGCAGCGAGGAGAACCGCGTCGGGCTGCGCGGCCTGGTCCGGGTCAGCGCCCGCAACCCCCGCGAGCTCGAGCACGCCGACGAGCGGCTCAGCGCCATCGCCAACCGGATCGGCATCACCCTCACCCCGCTCCGCGGCCTCCAGGTCGCCGGCCTCGCCGCCACCATCCCGTTGGGAGGCCGGGCATGAAGGATCACACCCCGCGCGGGCCGGCGGTGTCTGGACTGAGGAGCAGCGCAGGGAGCGAGCGCCAGCGAGCGACCGAGCAGCGCCCGAAGGAAGACACCGCGTCAAGGCCCGCGCATGCGAGCGGAGCGAGCCAATGAAACACAGCTCGAGTCGGTTGCTGGACGCGCATGGTGGGGACCGCGGGATCGCGCAGGAGTTCCTGGTGTCGCCGGCGATGCTGGACGCGGTGAGCCCGTCCGGGGACCGCGGCGGCATGGTGCTGGGCTCCGGGTTGCAGGGCGAGCCGCTGACCATGTCGGCGCTGCGCCCGGCACCCACCCGGATCGTCGTGGTGGGCGGGCTGTACCTGGCCCGCCAGGTGGCCCTGCGCGCGATGGCCGTGGGCGCCTGGGTGGTCATCGCCACCGGCCGCCCGGCGGCCTGGCAGGCGCTGCAGAAGGCCGCCGGTACCGGCACCGACGGCCGGCCCGCGCCGATCGTGCAGATCCGCCGGCTCAGCCCGGTCGAGCTCCCCCGCCCGTCCGAGGACGGCCCGCTGCTCGTCGTGCACGACGGCGGCCCCACCCCGCAGGAGCTATTCCCGCCCCGCGCCCCGTGGCAGACCACCGTGTACGTGCTCCCGTACATGCACCCCCAGGCCGGCGCCACCGCCAACGCCGCGGATCTCGTTCTGCTGCAACGACTTCCGGTCGGCCAGGCCCAGCTCGCCGCGCGCATCTGGCGGCTGCCCCCGCCCATGGTGCACCAGCTCACCACGCTCGCCGACGAGCAGGTCGTCGCGCTGGGCCGCAACCTCTGGAAGCCCTTCCGCCTCGTCACGACCGCCCGGGAGCAACAGATCCTCGGGCCCGTCCGCCGCGGCGACTGAGGTATCAACCACGATCACCGCATGCCCGGAATGAGGCATTCGTTCCAGACGCTGGGCCGAACGGGCTAATCCGGTCGTCGCCAACTGCGGGAAGCCACGCGACTCCCTTGCGTAACGGGATGGGGCGGACCAATCTGAGAGCGTTTCCCTCTCCGTCCGCATGCGGCCCGCCGTCGAGGGCGTGAGGGCCGGCGGTCGCATGCACCCTGCAGCAAGGAGATCCTGCAATGGGTGAAGCTCGTGACAGGACATTCCGCCGCCTCGGCTCGCTGGCCTTCGCCGTGGCCACCGCGGCCGCCGTGGCGGTAGCGACCCCGACGGTGGCTCAAGCACACTTCGGTGACGTCCATATCAATGTGCTGGGCGCCGGCTCGCCGAACGCGATTCCGGGAAGCTACATCGTCGTGTTCAAGGATGGCCGTACCAGCAGCCAGACCATGACCGCGAAGTACGGCGGACAGGCGAAGAGCGTGTGGTCGGCCGCCCTGCACGGATACTCCGCGACGATGTCCGAGCACCAGGCCCAGCATCTGGCCGCCGACCCGTCCGTGGCGTTCGTCGAGCAGGACCAGACCTTCAGCCTGCTGGCCACCCAGACGCCGGTGCCGTCCTGGGGCCTTGACCGGATCGACCAGCGCGCCCTGCCGCTGAACAACACGTACAACTTCACGCCGACCGGCGCCGGCGTGACGGTCTACATCATCGACACCGGCATCCGGACCACGCACAACACCTTCGGTGGCCGCGCGGTCTGGGGTACCAACACCACCGGCGACGGCAACAACACCGATTGCAACGGCCACGGCACCCACGTGGCCGGCACGGTCGGCGGCTCGCAGTACGGCGTTGCCAAGGGCGTTCGGCTGGTGGCGGTGAAGGTCCTCACCTGCTCCGGTTCCGGCTCGACGACCGGTGTCATCAACGGGATCAACTTCGTGACCGCGCAGCACGCGGCCGGCACGCCCGCGGCGGCGAACATGAGCCTCGGCGGCGGGGTCAGCACGGCGCTCGACAACGCGGTGCGCAACTCCATCGCCGACGGCGTGACCTACGCGATCGCGGCGGGCAACTCCAACGCCAACGCGTGCAACTTCTCGCCGGCCCGGGTCACCCAGGCGATCACGGTGAACGCCAGCACGCAGACCGACGCGCGCGCGTCGTTCTCCAACTTCGGCACCTGCACCGACATCTTCGCGCCGGGTCAGGGCATCACCTCGTCGTGGAACACCAGCAACACCGCGACGAACACGATCAGCGGCACGTCGATGGCCACCCCGCACGTGGCCGGCGCGGCGGCCCTGTACCTCCAGGGTCACCCGACGGCGAGCCCGGCGACCGTGCAGAGCGCGCTGACCGCCAACGCCACCGCCAACAGGATCACCAACCCCGGTACCGGCTCGCCGAACCGGCTGCTGTTCACGATCGGCCTGTAACCGCACGACGCTGAAGGTGGCCGCCGCCCCTTGCGAGAGGGCGGCGGCCACCTTTGCGTTAGGCCGAACGTCGTAATCCTTTCCCAGCCGGAAAACTGTTCAGAACGCCACGGTGAGAAACTGCCCGGCTCTCTTGCGTAACGGAGATTTGCCAGCAAGTCTTGTTGTTGTTCGCCGGCGAATACCACTTTCATTTCCAGTACCGCACGCGGCCCCATCGAGGGCTGGCGGTCGCGTGCGCCCTGCAAAGGAGATCCAGGCATGCGAGAACCTCGCGAACGGTCGCGGCTGGCCGGACTCGGCTTGGCCGCAGCGGCGGCGATCACGGTGGCCATCGGCGCGGCGACCCCCGCCACGGCCGCGGAGGGCCAGGTCCTGTACGCCGGCTCGGCGGACGTGATCGACGGCAGCTACATCGTGGTGTTCAAGGACGGGTTCACCACCCAGAGCGTGGTGAGCCAGGTGGAGAGCACCACCGCCAAGTACGGCGGCCAGGCCACCTACACCTACCAGGCCGCGTTGCGCGGCTACAACGCCAAGATGACCGAGCAGGAGGCGAAGCGCGTCGCCGCGGACCCGGCGGTGGCGTTCGTCGAGCAGAACCGGGCGGTGCACATCGAGGCCACCCAGCCGAACCCGCCGTCCTGGGGCCTGGACCGGCTCGACCAGCGTGACCTCCCGCTGAGCGCCAGCTACACCTATCCCGACTCGGCCGGCTCGGGCGTGGTCGCCTACGTGATCGACACCGGCATCCGGGTCACGCACACCACGTTCGGCGGCCGCGCCCAGTTCCTCACCAACACCACCGGGGACGGCAACAACACCGACTGCAACGGGCACGGCACCCACGTCGCCGGCACCATCGGCGGCTCGCAGTACGGCGTGGCCAAGAACGTGCAGTTGCGTGCGGTGAAGGTGCTGGACTGCGGTGGCTCCGGCTCGTTCGCCGGTGTCGCGCAGGGCATCGACTTCGTGACCTCGAACCACACCAGCGGGCCCGCGGTGGCGAACATGAGCCTGGGCGCGCAGGGCTCCGACACGGCGACCGAGAACGCGGTGCGGAACTCCGTCGCCGACGGCGTGACCTACGCGATCGCCTCCGGCAACTCGAACTCCGACGCGTGCAACTTCACCCCGGCCCGCGTCGCCGAAGCGATCACCGTGAACGCGTCCGACATCAACGACGTGCGCGCCTCGTTCTCCAACTTCGGCACCTGCACCGACATCTTCGGCCCCGGTGTCAACATCACCTCGTCCTGGATGACCAGCGACACCGCCACGAACACGATCAGCGGCACCTCGATGGCCACCCCGCACGTGGCCGGCGCGGCGGCGCTGCTCCTCGGCGCCACCCCGTCGCTGACGCCCGCGCAGGTGCAGGCCCAGCTGAAGGCCAACGGCACCCCGAACAAGATCACCAACCCGGGTACCGGGTCGCCGAACACGCTGCTGTTCACCGGCGCCGGCTCGCCCCCGCCGCCGCCCGGCCCGTGCCCGGCGGCGACCAACGGCACCGACGCGGCCATCCCCGACCTCGGCACCGGCACCAGCTCGATCACGATCTCCGGCTGCACCGGCAACGCCAGCGCGGCATCGACCGTTGAGGTGCACATCGTGCACACCTTCATCGGTGACCTCGTGGTCGACCTGATCGCGCCGGACGGCTCGGTCTACAACCTGTGGAACCGGCAGGGCGGCGGCACCGACAACATCAACCAGACCTTCACGGTCAACCTGTCCGCCGAGGGCACGAACGGAACCTGGCGGCTGCGGGCTTCGGACCGTGCAGCCATCGACAGCGGTCGCATCGACAGCTGGACGCTCGACCTGTAGCGATTGAGATCAACCGACGGTGGCCGTTGCCGGCACGCTCCGGCAACGGCCGCCTCGCAATATCGACCGAACGGCCTAATCCGTTCCCATTCCGAACAAATCTGTTCATAAGGCCACCCAGCGAAGCGGTTCGACTCTCTTGCGTCATGGGCGTTCGCGGATGAGTCTGATTCCGTCCGCTCGCTCGCGAACGGACAAATCACCTCCATCCACATGCGACCCCGCGAGGGCGGGGGTCGCATGTGCCCTGCCACAAGGAGGCCTGCGAATGGAACGCTCCCGTGCCGGTTCCATGGGGCGCCTGGCCGGGCTCGGCACCGCGACTGCCGCGTTCGTGGTCGCCGCGACGCTGAGCCTCGCACCAGCCGCCGTTGCCGAGGGTCAGGTGCTGTACGCGGGGGCGGCAGATTCGATCAGGGACAGCTACGTCGTCGTCTTCAAGGGCTCGGTGTCCGCGCAGAACATCGACAACCAGGTGCGGAGTTCGACCTCCCGCTACGGCGGCCGGGCGACGCACACCTACCGCGCCGCGCTGCACGGCTACGCGGCCACCATGAGCGCGCAGCAGGCCCGCCGGCTCGCGGCCGACCCGGCGGTGGCCTACGTGCAGCAGGACCGCGAAGTGCACGTCACCGACGTGCAGCCCAACCCGCCGTCCTGGGGACTGGACCGGGTCGACCAGCGCGACCTCCCGCTGGACAACAGCTACACGTTCGACACCACGGCCTCGAACGTGACCGCGTACGTGATCGACACCGGGATCCGGCTCACCCATCAGACCTTCGGCGGCCGCGCCACCTGGGGTACCAACACCACCGGGGACGGCAACAACACCGACTGCAACGGGCACGGCACGCACGTCGCCGGCACCATCGGCGGCTCGCAGTACGGCATCGCCAAGGGCGTGAACCTGGTCGCGGTGAAGGTGCTCAACTGCAGCGGCTCCGGCTCCTTCGCCGGTGTGGCCGCGGGGATCGACTTCGTGACCCAACAGCACCAGGCCGGCCAGCCGGCCGTGGCCAACATGAGCCTCGGCGCGCAGGGTTCGGACACGGCGACCGAGAACGCGGTGCGCAACTCGATCGCCGACGGCGTGGTCTACGCCATCGCCTCCGGCAACTCGAACTCCGACGCCTGCAACTTCACCCCGGCCCGGGTCGCCGAGGCGATCACGGTCAACGCCTCGGACATCGACGACGCCCGTGCCTCGTTCTCCAACTTCGGCACCTGCACCGACATCTTCGGCCCCGGTGTCAACATCACCTCGTCCTGGATGACCAGCGACACCGCCACGAACACGATCAGCGGCACGTCGATGGCCACCCCGCACACCGCCGGCGTCGCGGCGCTGTGGCTGGCCGCCCACCCGGCCGACACCCCGGCCCAGGTGGCCGCCGGCCTGATCGCGAACTCCACCCCGAACAAGATCACCAGCCCGGGCACCGGCTCGCCGAACCGGCTGCTGTTCACCAACCCCTCCGGCGGCACGCCGGGCGCGCCGAACGTGACCAACCCGGGTGGCCGCACCGGCACCGTCGGGGTGGCGACCAGCCTGCAGCTCACCGCGTCCGGCGGCACCCCGCCGTACATCTGGTCCGCGACCGGGCTCCCGCCCGGGCTGTCGATCAACGCCTCGTCCGGGTTGATCTCCGGCACGCCGACCACCGCCGGCACGTTCGGCGTCACGGCCACCGCCACCGACACCGCCAGCCAGTCCGGCAGCGCCACGTTCAGCTGGACGATCAGCCCGGCCGGCAGCGGCTGCGCACCCGTGACCAACGGCACCGACGTGGCCATCCCGGACCTCGGCACCGGCACCAGCTCGATCACCATCGCCGGCTGCTCCGGGAACGCCGGGACGGCCGCCACGATCGAGGTGCACATCGTGCACACCTGGATCGGTGACCTGGTCGTCGACCTGATCGCGCCCGACGGCACGGTCTACAACCTGCACAACCGCTCCGGTGCATCGGCGGACAACATCAACCAGACGTACACCCGCAACCTCTCCTCCGAGGTGGCGAACGGCGTCTGGCGGCTGCGGGCCCGGGACGCCGCGCTCCTCGACAGCGGCCGCATCGACAGCTGGACTCTGAACCTCTGACTGTTCCGCCTCTCCGGAATTTTGCTGTCGTCGCGTTCCAGCTGATGGTGCGGGTGGCGGGTGAACCGTGGCTGAGTACCGTCACGTTCCCCTGAGGTTCCGTTTGATTTGAGCCCGCTAAAGTCGGTCCGAGCTGGTGCGGACGTTGCGGGTGAGGCCGGCCCGGGCGGCGAGGTCGGCGTCGGCGGGATAGTCCACGCCGATCAGCGTCAGGCCGTGCGCGGGCGCCACCGCCACCGTGCTCGGGCGTTCGGTCGCGGTCAGCAGGGAGGCGGGCCAGGTCACCGGGCGCCGGCCCTCGCCGACGCTCAGCAGCGCGCCGACGAGGCTGCGCACCATGGAGTGGCAGAACGCGTCGGCGGTCACCAGGGCTTCGAGAATGCCGTTTTCCCGCGTCCACTCCAGCCGCTGCAGCTCGCGGATCGTCGTGGCACCTTCGCGCCGGCGGCAGAACGCCACGAAGTCGTGTTCCCCCAAGAGAAGCTCGGATGCCGCGGTCAGCGCCGCCACCTCGAGCGAGCGCGGCCACGGCACGATGTGCCGGCGCAGCAACGGATCCGTCCGCCACGGCGTGTCGCTCACGCGGTACACGTAGTGCCGGCGCAGCGCCGAGAAGCGGGCGTCGAACTCGGCCGGCACCGGGCGGATCGCCGTCACCCGCACGTCCTCCGGCAGCGCCCGGGCCACCCGGGCGACGAGGGCCTCGGGGTCGACCGGCTCCGGCAGGTCGGCATGCGCGACCTGACCGCTGGCGTGCACTCCGGCGTCGGTGCGCCCGGCCACGGTCAGCCGCACCCGGTGCCGCAGCACCAGACCCAGCGCCTCCTCGAGGACCGAGCACACCGTGCGCCGGCCGGGCTGCCGCGCCCACCCGGAGAAGTCCGTTCCGTCGTAAGCGATGTCCAGCCGGAACCGGGCCAGCCCGGCACCGGTGGGCGAATCAGGCTCATCCCCGCTCGCCGCGGAGCGATCCCTGACGGGCCCGTCGACGAGGGTCAGCCCGCGGGGACGGGTGGCCCGATCGACGGTCCGCCCGCCAGGACTCGAACCACCAGCGGCCGCGAGCCCGCCGACCCCGGGTGGGGTGGCGGGCTCGCCGGCTGGATGAACCCGCTCGGTCAGGACTCGCCCTCGTCGCCGTCCGGCTGGGTGAACCCGGCGGCCTCGGCGGCCTCGGCGGTGGCGAACCACACCTCGGCCACGGTCCGGTCGTACTGCGCGCTACCCGGCACGTGGTACAGCATCGAGTCGGTGCTGCCCTTGACCGGGAAGCCGTCCGGCTCCGAGCCGTCCTCCGGCGCAACGTGGCTGCCGGGGCCGTAGGGGTGCTCGTCGTCGGATCCGCTCTCCTCGACCTCGACACCGGCCGCGGTCGCCTCGTCCACCGCGTCCCCGTCCACCGCTTCGTCCACTTCGGACTCAGCGGTGGCGGCCTCCGCCTTGGCCTTCTCGTCCTTGGCGAACCGGGTCTTGCGCGCCGCCTCGGCCTCGGCCGTGACGGTCTTCTCCTGGACCAGCTCGATGATCGCCATCGGGGCGTTGTCGCCCTTGCGCGGCACGGTCTTGACGATCCGCGTGTAGCCGCCCTGGCGGTCGACGAAGAACGGCCCGATCTCGGTGATCAGCCGGTGCACGACCTCCTTGTCGCGGATCACCCGCATGATCATGCGCCGGTTGTGCAGATCACCCTTCTTCGCCTTGGTGATCAGGCGCTCGGCGAACGGGCGTAGCCGGCGCGCCTTGGTCTCGGTGGTGTGGATCCGGCCATGCTGAAACAGCGACGTGGCCAAGTTGGCCAGCATCAGCCGCTCGTGGGCCGGCGAACCGCCGAGCCGGGCACCCTTGGTTGGGGTGGGCATCACTTGCTCCTCGGGGAAATCACCGCTCGGACCGTCCTGTCAGGACCAGATCAGAGCTGCTCCGTCTCTGCGTAGTCCTGTCCGTCGTCGTGGTGCGTGTCGGCGCTGACGTCGGACCAGCCGTCGCTGCCGTAGTCGGTGGCGGCGGCCGAGGGGTCGAACCCGGGCGGGCTGTCCTTGAGCGCGAGGCCCAGACCGACCAGCTTCATCTTGACCTCGTCGATCGACTTCGCGCCGAAGTTGCGGATGTCGAGCAGGTCCGCCTCGCTGCGCGAGACCAGCTCGCCCACCGTGTGGATGCCCTCGCGCTTGAGGCAGTTGTACGAGCGCACGGTGAGGTCGAGGTCCTCGATCGGCATCGCGTAGGCGGCGATGGTGTCCGCCTCCTGCGGCGACGGACCGATCTCGATGCCCTCGGCGTCCACGTTGAGCTCGCGGGCCAGGCCGAACAGCTCGACCAGGGTCTTGCCGGCGGAGGCGACCGCGTCCCGGGGCGTGATCGACGGCTTGGTCTCCACGTCCAGGATCAGCCGGTCGAAGTCGGTGCGCTGCTCGACACGGGTGGCCTCGACCTTGTAGGTCACCCGCAGCACCGGCGAGTAGATCGAGTCCACCGGGATCCGGCCGATCTCCGCGCCGGCCTGCTTGTTCTGCACGGCCGGGACGTAGCCGCGGCCGCGCTCGACCACGAGCTCGATCTCCAGCTTGCCCTTGCCGTTCAGGGTCGCGATGTGCAGGTCCGGGTTGTGCACGGTGACGCCGGCCGGGGGCACGATGTCGCCCGCGGTGACCTCACCGGGGCCCTGCTTGCGCAGGTACATGGTGACCGGCTCGTCCTCCTCGGAGCTGACCACCAGCTCCTTGAGGTTGAGGATGATGTCGGTGACGTCCTCCTTGACGCCGGGCACGGTGGTGAACTCGTGCAGCACGCCGTCGATGCGGATGCTGGTCACCGAGGCGCCGGGGATGGAGGACAGCAGCGTGCGCCGCAACGAGTTCCCGAGCGTGTAGCCGAAGCCGGGCTCCAACGGCTCGATGACGAACCGGGACCGTGTTTCGTTGACCGGCTCCTCGCCGAGGGACGGTCGCTGTGAGATCAGCACTCTAAACTTTCCTTTCCTAGGGCGCCCGCCATATGACGCCGCTGGGATACCCGCCTCAGTCCACCGTGGACAGGGCGGCCCCTAGAGATCCTGCCTCACCCCGCCGGGGGTCCGGGGGCTTGCCCCCGGGCGGGGTGTGGGGGCTGCGCCCCCACAAGACACTCGAGACGATCCGGCTCGCGCTTTCCGCGAGCACACCTCGCTCAGAAGTCTCGACTCGACTCACTTCGAGTAGAACTCGACGATGAGCTGCTCCTGCACGGGCACGTCGATCTGCGCCCGCTCGGGAACCTGGTGCACCAGGATCCGCAGGGTGTTCGGAAGGACCTGCAGCCAGCCGGGGATCGGCCGGTCGCCGAAGGTCGCCTTGGCCACCTCGAACGGCAGGGTGGGCATCGACTTCGGCTTCACGTCGATGATGTCGAACTTGGACACCTGGAAGCTCGGGATGTTCACCTTCCGGCCGTTGACCACGAAGTGGCCGTGGCTGACCAGCTGGCGGGCCTGCCGCCGGGTGCGGGCGAGCCCGGCCCGGTAGACGACGTTGTCCAGCCGGCGCTCCAGCAGCTGCAGCAGGACCTCACCGGTCTTGCCCTTCTGCCGCGCTGCCTCTTCGTAGTAGCGGCGGAACTGCCGCTCCAGCACGCCGTAGGTGTAGCGGGCCTTCTGCTTCTCCTGGAGCTGCAGCAGGTACTCGCTCTCCTTGATCCGGGTGCGGCCGTGCTGGCCGGGCGGATACGGGCGGCGTTCGAAGGCCTGGTCGCCGCCGACCAGGTCGACCTTGAGCCGCCGCGAGATGCGGGTCGCGGGGCCGGTGTAACGAGCCATCGGTTTGTCTCCTCCCCCGCGCCTAGACCCGACGCCGCTTCGGCGGGCGGCAGCCGTTGTGCGGCTGCGGGGTCACGTCCTGGATGGTGCCGACCTCGAGGCCGGCCGCCTGCAGCGAGCGGATCGCCGTCTCCCGGCCGGAACCGGGACCCTTGACGAACACGTCGACCTTGCGCATGCCGTGCTCGGCGGCCTTGCGGGCGGCGTTCTCCGCAGCCATCTGCGCGGCGAACGGCGTGGACTTGCGGGAGCCCTTGAAGCCGACGTGGCCGCTGGACGCCCAGCTGATCACGTTGCCGTTCGGGTCGGTGATCGAGACGATCGTGTTGTTGAACGTGCTCTTGATGTGCGCGTGGCCATGCGAGACGTTCTTCTTCTCCTTGCGCCGCACCTTCTTCACGGCGCCAGTACGGGACTTCGGTGGCATGTTGTGGGACTACTCCTAAGTCAACGCGAGGTAGCGGCGGGGGTGGCAGTAGTAGTGGCACTGTCTGCGGTCTCTGGCTTCTCCCCGCGCCGGATGCGGGACCCGGCGTCCAGGTAGAGCTCGCGCAGTGCCTGCGGGCGCGGACACTTGGGCGCGACCTGCATGGCCACGAAGGGCCGGTTGCGTCGCCGTTGGGTGGTGATGGCGACGACCGTGCCGCAGCTCTTGCTCACTTCTTCCCGGCCTTCTTCTTGCCGGCGACCGTCTTCTTCGGACCCTTGCGGGTGCGGGCGTTGGTCTTGGTCCGCTGCCCGCGGACCGGTAGACCGCGGCGCCACCGCAGGCCCTCGTAGCAGCCGATCTCGATCTTCCGGCGGATGTCGGCGTTCACCTCGCGGCGGAGGTCACCCTCTACCTTGAAGTTCGACTCGATGTAGCCGCGCAGCTTGAGCACGTCCTCGTCGGACAGGTCTCGGGCGCGCAGGTCGGGGCTGACGCCGGTGGCGGTCAGCAGTTCCTTGGCTCGGGTACGGCCGATGCCGTAGATGTAGGTCAGCGCGATCTCCATCCGCTTCTCGCGGGGAAGGTCGACGCCTGCGACTCGGGCCATGTCTCCTCTTGTCGGTGTGTTCCAGGTCTGCTCCCCCACCGTCCCGAGCCGACCCTTGCTCGCTCGGGCCCCGGCCTGGATTCCGGGGGTGAACCGGGTCCGTGTGACCCGGCAGGTATGGGGAGGTCCTTCTATACTGGCGCTACGCCAGCGAGTAGATCCTCAATGTAATTGTGCGGTGGTCAGCCCTGACGCTGCTTGTGGCGCAGGTTCTCGCAGATCACCATGACCCGCCCGTGACGGCGGATCACCTTGCACTTGTCGCAGATCTTCTTGACGCTCGGTTGGACCTTCACGGTCTGGTTCTCCTGCTTGGCCGCGGGGTCACTTGTAGCGGTAGACGATGCGGCCACGGGACAGGTCGTAGGGCGAAAGCTCCACCACCACCCGATCCTCGGGCAGGATGCGGATGTAGTGCTGTCGCATCTTGCCGCTGATGTGGGCGAGCACCCTGTGTCCGTTCTCCAACTCGACGCGGAACATCGCGTTGGGGAGTGGCTCGACCACGCGACCTTCGACCTCGATGGCCCCGTCCTTCTTGCCCATGTCCTCCGCGTTTCGTGACGGTGTTCAAGTAGTTTGTAGCTCAGTGGTGGTGCACAGTTCGACACACGCCGCCCTGCCCTACCCATGTGGGCGATGCGCACGACGGAGACGGCGCAACGCGTGCGCCACCGTCCTAGTGTACGCGCGCTGCGCACAAGCCCCCAAATCGGGTACCTTCAGCGGCCCGCGTCGCCGAAGAAGTGCCAGCCGACCCACCACCAGCTCAGCACCACCAGCACCTGCACCGAGCGCCGGCCCAGCCCGCCGCTGAGCAACTGGCGCAGCGTCGGCACCGGAGTGCGCGGCAGCCGGGCCACCATCTCCAGGCCCAGCAGCGCGAGGCCGAGCAGCCCGAACACCCAGATGGTGACCGCGTGCATCGTCATCGCTCCTCCTCGCGCGGGGCGCCGACCAGGCGGCGGGCCAGCCACAGGCCGACACCCAGCCAGGCCACCAGCAGCACGGTGCGCGCGGTGGCCGAACCGAACAGCGGGTTCAGGATGGCGCTGAGCGTCGGATGGTCGTAGGAGTCGGTCTGCGGGTCCGGCTGGCTCAGGAACGAGATCAGCTCCCAGACGCAGACCAGGACCATCACGCCGGCCCAGGTCCACTTGGCCCGCCCCGGCCGCGTGGTCTCCGGGTCCGAGACCGGTCGCCAGGCCAGCGGCAGGATCAACAGGCCAGGGATCGCGACGGCGACCACGACGCCGGCCGACGCCGGGGCCCCCTGCCCGACCAGGGCACCGAAGCCGAGGCAGACCAGCACCCCGACAAAGATCCACATCGCGCCGAGCGGCTCCCGCCCGGCGGTTCGCGGCGCCGGCGGCGCGGACCGGTCCCGCAACTCCGCGATCACCAGCGCGACGCCGATCGTGACGAACACCAGCCCGTCCACCTCGGCACCGCGGCCGAAGTGGAACAGGCCGGCGATCAGGATGATCAGGATGGGCAGGTCCCGCCACAGCGGCTTCCGCCCCACCTCGGCCGGAACCGCCGCTCGGGCTTCGGGATCGATCACCCTTCCATGTTGCCCAAATTTCCGGTGAGAAGGTCACCGTGTTCCATTACCCGACGACGTTGATCTCGATCGGGGCGCTCGGTGCGGAGCGGTTCAGCGCCCGGTCCACGGCCTGCACGGTGATCTTGTGCAGGCCCGGCTCGATCCGGCACAGGTCGACCAGCGTCTGGATGTTGTACGTGGTGGCCGCCGGCCGGGCCCGCTGCTGGCCGTCCACGATCACCCAGTAGTGGTAGACCGACCCGGAATCGTCGGTCGAGGCGTCCCAGACCAGCACCGCGTTGCCCCGGAACGTCGTGGGGCTCCGCAGGTTCTGCGGCACCGACGGCGCTGACGTGTCGCCGGCGGCCGCGGCCGGCACCATGCCGGCCAGTATCCCGCTGACCACGGCGCCCAGGCACACGCCGGCCTTCAGCACGGTCAGGATTTTCGGCGAGCTCATGCGCTCTCCCTCCATGGCATGACACAAAGCCACTAGGGGTTACGCGCAGCCTTCCTGGAACGGTTCAACCGAATGGTCACGGTTTCCTGTCAACGAGTACCGGAACTCAGTCCGGTGGGGCGGTGAGGACCCAGGGGCCGTCTTCGGTGATGGCGACGGTGTGCTCCCAGTGGGCGGCGCGGGAGCCGTCACGGGTGACCACGGTCCAGCCGTCGGCGAGCTCGTCGGTGCGGGGCGAGCCCAGCGTCAGCATCGGCTCGATGGCGATGGCCATGCCGACCCGCAGCCGGGAGCCCTTGCCGGGGCGGCCGTAGTTGGGCAGGAACGGGTCCATGTGCATGGCGCGGCCGATGCCGTGGCCGCCGTAGTCGCGGACGATGCCGTAGCGGCGGCCGTGCTCGCGTTCGGCGCGGTGGGTGGCCGCCTCGACGGCGCGGGAGACGTCGTTGAGCCAGCCGTCCGGCTGGATGGCCTCGATGCCGGCCAGCATCGAACGCCGGGTGGCCTCGGACAGCGCCAGGTCGACGGCGCCGACCGAGCCGACCGGAACGGTGACGGCCGCGTCGCCGTGCCAGCCGTCCAGAATCGCGCCGCAGTCGATGGAGACCAGGTCGCCGTCCGCGAGCACCTGCCGCGCGCTGGGGATGCCGTGCACCACCTGCTCGTTCACCGACGCGCAGATGCTCGCGGGGAAGCCGTGGTAGCCCTTGAACGACGGCACCGCGCCGGCGTCGCGGATCGTCTGCTCGGCCAGCTCGTCCAGCTCGGCGGTGCTGACTCCGGGCCGAACCGCTTCAGCGAGCAGTTCAAGGGCCCGGGCGACGACCAGACCGGCGCCGCGCATGGCGTCCAGCTCGGCGGAGGTCTTGATCTCGATCATGCGGTCACGCCGCTGCTGCAGTCCGTTCCGGAGCCGGCCGAGCAGCCCGACACTACTCACGTCCGGTCGCGGAGCGCGGCGAGAAGCCGGTCGGTGACCTCATCGACCTCGCCGACGCCGTCCACGGTGATCAGCAGGTCGCGGTAGTAGTCCAGCAGCGGCTGGGTCTCCGAGCGGTACACCTGCTGGCGGTGCCGGATGACGTCCTCGTTGTCATCGGCCCTTCCCCGGGCGAGCAGCCGGCGAACCAGGGCGTCCTCGTCGACCTGGAGCTCGATCACCGCGTCCAGCTTCTCGTCCCGGTCGGCCAGGATGTTGCTCAGCAGGTCGGCCTGCCGGACGTTGCGCGGAAACCCGTCGAGCAGGAAACCGTCCTCCGTGTCGGGCTCGCCGAGCCGGCCGCAGACCATCTCGATGGTCAGCTCGTCCGACACCAGCCCGCCGGAGTCGAGGATGCCCTTCACCCTGCGGCCCAGCTCCGTCTCCGCGTTGATATGCGAGCGGAACAGGTCGCCGGTGGAGATGTGCGGTACCCCGAGCTTGTCGCTCAACGTGGCGGCCTGGGTGCCTTTGCCGGCCCCAGGCGGGCCGACGAGAACGACCCGCGTCACCTGAGGAACCCTTCGTAGTTACGTTGCATCAGCTGGCTTTCGATCTGCTTCACGGTGTCCAGGCCGACGCCCACCATGATCAGTACCGCGGTGCCGCCGAACGGGAAGTTCTGGTTCTGCCCCTGACCGGTCAGGTCGAGGAAGAAGTTCGGCAGCACGGCGATGGTGCCGAGGTAGATCGAGCCGGGGAGGGTGATCCGGTTCAGCACGAAGGCCAGGTACTCGGCGGTCGGCCGGCCGGGCCGGATGCCCGGGATGAAGCCGCCGAACTTCTTCATCTCGTCGGCCCGCTCGGTCACGTTGAACGTGATCGTGATGTAGAAGTACGTGAAGAAGATGACCAGCGCGAAGTACACCGCGATGTGCACCGGGTTGGACTGCGAGGCCAAGTAGGTGTTGATGAAGCGCTGCCACCAGCTGTTGCTGGTGCCGACCAGTCGGGAGATCAGGTCCGGCAGGTAGAGCAGCGACGAGGCGAAGATGACCGGGATGACGCCGGCCTGATTCACCTTGAGTGGCAGGTAGGTCGACGTGCCGCCGTACATCCGCCGGCCGATCATCCGCTTGGCGTACTGCACCGGGATGCGGCGCTGGCCCTGCTCGACGAACACCACGCTGACGATGATGAACAACCCGAACGCGCAGACCACCGCGAAGATCAGGCCGCCGGTGACGTCGTTGCTCAGGATGTTGGCGCCCTCGAACGGGATCCGGGCGGCGATGTTGACGAACATCAGCAGGGACATGCCGTTGCCGACGCCCCGCTCGGTGATCAGCTCGCCCAGCCACATGATCACCGCGGTACCGGCGGTCATGGAGATCACGATGATCGTCAGGTCCCACACCGAGTTGTGCGGGATGATCTTGATGTCGACGCCGCTGACCGGGTCCTTGCAGTTGCCGAACAGTTGACCCCGGTCGGCCATCGCGACGATGCCGGTGGCCTGCAGGATCGCCAAGCCGATCGTCAGGTAGCGGGTGTACTGGGTCAGCTTTCCTTGGCCCGCCTGGCCTTCCTTCTTCAACTGCTCGAAGCGCGGGATGACCACCGTCAGCAGCTGGATGATGATGCTCGCGGTGATGTAGGGCATGATCCCCAGCGCGAACAGCGACAGCTGCAGCAGCGCACCGCCGCTGAACAGGTTGAGCAGCTGGAAAACGCCCTGCTGGTCGACGTCCGCGATGCACTTCTGCACATTCGGATAGGAGACCCCCGGCGACGGCAGAGTGGCGCCGACCCGGTACACCGCGATGATCAGCAGGGTGAACAGGATCTTTTTGCGCAAGTCCGGCGTAGCAAGAGCCGAGCGGAAGGCGCTGAGCACGCGAGACCTCCTCGGCGATCACCGGGTGCCGGTGATCGGCTTAGCCGGTTTGCGGCCGGCGGGAACACGGTCTGGCCACCAGGTGCCGGCAAGCCAGGAACGCTTCGGGGGGCATTCCACCCGAAGCGTGCTCACGACTCTAACAGGAGCCGGCCGCCCAGTTGCACCCCAGGGCAGGTGGAGATTGACAGGCAACCAAATAGTTGCCTATCGTCGCGGTTGTGGAGGAGAAACCATGACCGAGCTGCGCACGTTCACCTACGTCACCTACATCGCCAGCACCCGCGAGGAGATCTGGCGGGCGCTGACCGAGCCGGAGTTCACCCGCCAGTACTGGAACGGCCGGCTGGTCGAGTCGGACTGGCGGATCGGCTCCCCGGTGACCATCCGGCATGACTATGACGACGGCGTGGACTCCTTGGGCGGCAAGGTGATCATCGCCGACCACCCGCGCCGGCTGAGCTACGGGGTGCCGCCCAACATCGTGACGTTCGAGCTGACCGAGCACGACGACGTGGTGAAGCTGACCGTGATCCACGAGGGCCTCGACGACGTCGGCGTCGCGTCCGTGAGCGAGGGCTGGGCGTTCATCGTGTCCAACCTCAAGACCCTGCTCGAGTCCGGCCGTCCGCTGCCCATGCCGGAGGGCGTGCTCGCCGCCTACCGCTGAGCCGGTGGCTCGTCGGGCAGCCGCACCACGACGGGAACGCCCAGCGGCGGCGTGTCCGGCTCCTCCCGCTCCGGCGCGACCGCCGGCCGGAGCGCCAGCAGCGCGGCCAGACCCGCCACCAGCACCGCCGCGACCAGGACGTGGAACCCGCTGCCGACAGCCAGGTCGATCGCCAGATTCGGCATCGTGACGAGGATCCCGGCCGGCCGAAAAACCTCCGGCCAGGTGGACTCCTGCACCCAGATGGTCAGCACCGTCCCGGCGAGAAACCCCGCTCCGGCCAGCGCCGCCCCACGTTTGACAACGGCAAGCAGCAGCAGAGCCGCGGCCAGCACGAGCGGCACACCGTTGACCGCCACCTCGATGTCCGGCGCCCGGTCCGGCAACCCGTTGGCCGTAGCCTGGACTCCCCATCCGGTGACAATCACCTTCAACACCGAAAGCGGATAGCCGAGCCGCGTCGTGCTGACGAACAACGGCAGAAACGAGCCAGCCACGGTCAACCCGGCGGCCACCACACAGCACGCCACCACCAACCACCGCCGGCGCTCCCGCCATGCCCAGCTCAGTGTCACAGCTCGATCGTCGCGCGCAAACCCGCCCAGGACAACGACGCAGTACAACCGCGCAGCCCGCACCCGCCCGGGCTGCCGGAGCATCGAACCCACGCGGGGCATACGACATCGGCCGGGTCGCGCGGAGCGCGGCCCGGCCGATGTCGTTGGGACTTACAGAGTTGTGGTGGTGCCACCGGCGGCGGCGATCTTCTCGGTGGCGCTCTTGGAGAAGGCGTGGGCGGTGACGTCCAGTTTGATGCCTTCGAGGTCGCCGTTGCCGAGGACCTTCACGAGCTTGTTCTTGCGGACCAGGCCGCCGGCCACCAGCTCGTCGACGCCGACCGTGCCACCTTCGGGGAAGATGCGGGCGATGTCGCCGACGTTGACCGGCTGGTACTCGGTGCGGAACCGGTTCTTGAAGCCGCGCAGCTTGGGCAGGCGCATGTGGATGGGCATCTGCCCGCCCTCGAACGCCGCGGGGACGTTCTTCCGTGCCTTGGTGCCCTTGGTGCCGCGGCCGGCGGTCTTGCCGCCCTTGCCACCCTCACCGCGACCAACCCGGGTCTTCTCGGTCTTGGCGCCGGGCGCCGGGCGCAGGTGGTGGATCTTTATGGCGGTCATGACTCGACCTCCTCGACGGTCACGAGGTGGCGGACCGTGTGGATCAGGCCGCGCACCTCCGGGGTGTCCTCACGCACCGTCGACTGCCGGATCTTGCGCAGGCCCAGCGTGCGCATCGACTCGCGGTGGTTCCGCTTGGCGCCGATGGTGCTCCTGACCTGAGTCACCTTGAGCTTGGCCATCACGCCCCCTGCCCGGCCCGCGCCCGCAGCATGCCGGCCGGGGCCACGTCCTCCAGCGGCAGCCCGCGCCGGGCGGCCACCTCCTCGGGACGCTGCAGGCCCTTCAGCGCGGCCACGGTCGCGTGCACGATGTTGATCGCGTTGTCACTGCCCAGCGACTTGGACAGCACGTCGTGGACGCCGGCACATTCCAGCACGGCACGCACCGGGCCACCGGCGATGACCCCGGTACCGGCCGACGCCGGGCGCAGCAGCACCACGCCGGCGGCCTCCTCACCCTGGATCGGGTGCGGGATCGTGCCACCGATGCGCGGCACCTTGAAGAAGTTCTTCTTGGCCTCCTCGACGCCCTTGGCGATCGCCGCGGGCACCTCCTTGGCCTTGCCGTAGCCGACGCCGACCATGCCGTCGCCGTCACCGACCACGACCAGCGCGGTGAAGCTGAACCGCCGGCCACCCTTCACGACCTTGGCCACACGGTTGATCGCCACCACGCGCTCGAGGTGCGGGGTCTTCTCCTGGGCCGCCCCGCCACGGCCGCTGTCGCGACGGTCCCGGCGGTCCCGGCGCTCGCCGCGCTCTCCGCGGTCGCCGCCCTGGCCACCACCCTGGCCGCCGCCGAATTGCCGCGTACGTCCCGGCATCAGGCGTCCCTTCCCGTCTCAATAGTCATGATCAGAACTCCAGACCGGCTGCGCGGGCCGCGTCAGCGAGCGCAGCAATCCGGCCGTGGTAGTCGTGGCCGCCGCGGTCGAACACGACCTTGGCGACCCCGGCGTTCTTCGCCCGGGCCGCGATCAGCTCGCCGACCTTGGCCGCGCGGGCCTTCTTGTCGCCGTCCACCGTTCGCACGTCGGCCTCCAGCGAGGACGCCGAGGCCAGCGTGTGCCCGGCCAGGTCGTCGATGAGCTGGGCGCTGATGTGCCGGGACGAACGGGTGACCGACAGCCGCGGCTTCTCCGGCGTGCCGCTGACCCGCTTGCGCAGCCGGAAGTGGCGGCGGGCCTTGGCGATCCGGCGCCGGGTGGAGATGTCCTTGCCCACCGGCTTACGTCGGGTTGTTGTGGACGCTGTGGCAGTCTCAGCCATGATCACTTACCCGTCTTTCCGACCTTGCGGCGGATCTTCTCGCCGGCGTAGCGGACGCCCTTGCCCTTGTACGGGTCGGGCTTGCGCAGCTTGCGGATGTTCGCGGCCACCTCGCCGACCCGCTGCTTGTCGATGCCCTGTACGGAGAACCGCGTCGCCGTCTCCACGGTGAACGTGATCCCCTCCGGCGGGATGACCTTGACCGGGTGGCTGAAGCCGAGCGAGAACTCCAGGTCCGAGCCCTTCAGCAGGACGCGGTAGCCGACGCCGTGGATCTCGAGCTTCTTCTCGTAGCCCTCGGTGACACCGACCACCAGGTTGTTCACCAGCGAGCGGGTCAGCCCGTGCAGGGCACGGTTCTGCCGCTCGTCGTTGGGACGCTTCACCGCCAGCGTGCCGTCCTCGGCGCGCTCGACCGTGATCGGCTCGGCCACGACGTGCGCAAGGGTGCCCTTGGGCCCCTTCACGACCACCTGCTGGCCGTCGATGGTGACGTCCACTCCGGACGGAACCGGGATCGGCAGCTTTCCGATGCGCGACATAGGGTTCCCTCCTCTACCAGACGTAGGCGAGGACTTCCCCGCCTACCCCTTGTTTGCCGGCCTGCCGATCGGTGAGCAGCCCGGAGGACGTCGAGATGATCGCCACTCCCAGGCCGCCCAGTACCTTGGGCAGACCGGTCGACTTCGCGTACACCCGCAGCCCCGGCTTGGACACCCGGCGCAGCCCTGCGATGCTGCGCTCCCGGTTGGGGCCGTACTTCAGCTCGACGATCAGGTTCTTGCCCTGCTCGCCGTCCTCGCTGCGGTATCCGGTGATGTAGCCCTCGCGCTTGAGGATCTCCGCGATGCTCTCCTTGAGCTTCGAGTGCGGCAGGACGACCTCGTCGTGGTACGCCGAGTTCGCGTTGCGCAGACGGGTCAAGAAGTCCGCGATCGGGTCGGTCATCGTCATGGTGACCTGTCAACCTTTCTCGCCGTGGTTCCCAAGCGGGCCTTCGGCGAACTGGGGGTCTGGGGCTGGCTTACCAGCTGGACTTGCTCACGCCGGGCAACTCGCCGCGGTGGGCCATTTCCCGCACGCAGATCCGGCACAGGCCGAACTTGCGCAGCACCGCACGCGGCCGGCCGCAGCGCTGGCACCGGGTATAGCCCCGCACCTTGAACTTGGGCTTCTGCGCCGCCTTGTAAACCAAAGCCTTCTTGGCCATCAGTTCTCCCTGAACGGGAAGCCCAGGTGCCGCAGAAGCGCCCGGCCCTCGTCGTCGTTGGTCGCGGTGGTGACGATCGTGATGTCCATGCCGCGTTGCCGGTCGATGGAGTCCGGGTCGATCTCATGGAACATGGACTGCTCGTTGAGCCCGAACGTGTAGTTGCCGTTGCCGTCGAACTGCTTGGGCGACAGGCCCCGGAAGTCACGGATACGGGGCAGCGCGATGGTCAGCAGGCGGTCCAGGAACTCCCACATCCGGTTGCCGCGGAGGGTGACCTTGGCCCCGATCGGCATACCCTCGCGCAGCTTGAACTGCGCGATGGACTTGCGCGCCTTGCGGATCTCCGGGCGCTGGCCGGTGATCGTGGACAGGTCGCGGACCGCGCCCTCGATCAGCTTGCCGTCCCGGGCCGCGTCGCCGACGCCCATGTTGACCACGATCTTGACCACGCGCGGGATCTGCATCGGGTTGCTGAAGGTGAAGTCCTCCTGCAGCGCGGGAACGATCCGCTCGCGGTAGCGGGTCTTCAGCCGGGGGATGATCTTCTGGGCGGTCGTCATCAGATTTCCTTGTCCTGGCCGTGCTTGCCGCGGGCCACGCGGACCTTGCGGCCGTCCTCGGCGATCTTGTAGCCCACCCGGACCGGCTTGCCGTCGAACACCAGCATCACGTTGCTGACGTGGATCGGCGCCTCCTGGGTGATGATCCCGCCGGACTTCGCGCCACGCTGGGTCTGGGTGATGCGGGTGTGCTTCTTCACCCGGTTCACGCCCTCGACCAGGATCTTCTCGGTCTTCGGGTAAGCCTGGATCACCTTGCCGCGAGCGCCCTTGTCCTTGCCGGCGATCACCTGCACGGTGTCACCCTTCTTGATCTTCATGTCAGAGCACCTCCGGTGCCAGCGAGATGATCTTCATGAACTTCTTGTCGCGCAGCTCCCGGCCGACCGGGCCGAAGATGCGGGTGCCGCGCGGCTCGTTGTCCGGCTTGATCAGCACCGCGGCGTTCTCGTCGAACCGGATGTAGCTGCCGTCCGGGCGGCGCTTCTCCTTGGCGGTGCGGACCACGACCGCCTTGACGATGTCGCCCTTCTTAACGGCGGCACCGGGGATCGCGTCCTTCACCGTGGCGACGATGATGTCGCCGATGCCCGCGTAGCGACGCGCCGAGCCGCCGAGCACCCGGATGCACAGGATCTCCTTGGCACCCGTGTTGTCGGCGACGCGCAGTCGCGACTCCTGCTGGATCACTTCCTACTCCTGACCCGTTGCGGCGTATCAGATTTCCGACCTGGTACGCGCGGTCTGGTTACTTGGCCTTCTCGACGATCTTCACCAGCCGCCAGCGCTTGGTGGCCGACAGCGGGCGGGTCTCCATCAGCAGGACGCGGTCGCCGATGCCGGCGGTGTTGTCCTCGTCATGCGCCTTCACCTTGGTGGTGGACCGCAGCACCTTGCCGTACAGCGGGTGCTTCTTGCGGTCCTCGAGGGCGACCACGATCGTCTTGTTCATCTTGTCGGAGACCACCAAGCCCTCGCGTACCTTGCGGCGGCCGCGGGTCTTGTCGTGGAACACCTCACCGGTGTTGATCGGCTCGCTCATGCTGTGTCCTTTCGGCTCGCTCCGCTCGCGGGAGCGGGCCTCAACGCGGCGCCTTCCCTCCTGCGCTGCTCACTCACTCGCTGGCGCTCGCTCGCTGCGCTGCTCGTCAGTCCAGACACCGCCGGCCCGCTCATGCGGAAACCTCATCGCTGGGAACCTCGTCCGGGGACACCGAGAGGCCGAGCTCGCGCTCGCGCATCACGGTGTAGATCCGGGCGATGTCGTGGCGGACCGTGCGCAGCCGGCGGTTGTTGTCCATCTGCCCGGTGGCCATCTGGAAGCGGAGGTTGAACAGCTCCGCCTTCGACTCACGCAGCCGCAGCACGAGCTCCTCGTCGTTCAGCTCACGCAGCTCGGCAGCCGGAGTGCCCGATGCCATCAGAAGTCACCACCTTCACGCGTGACGATGCGGCACTTCATCGGGAGCTTGTGCATCGCGCGGCGCAGCGCCTCACGGGCCACGACCTCGTTCGGGAAGCTCAGCTCGAACATGACCCGGCCCGGCTTCACGTTGGCGATCCAGTGCTCGGGCGAGCCCTTGCCGGAGCCCATCCGGGTCTCGGCCGGCTTCTTGGTCAGCGGGCGGTCCGGGAAGATGTTGATCCACACCTTGCCACCACGGCGGATGTGCCGGTTGATGGCGATACGCGCGGACTCGATCTGCCGGTTGGTCACGTAGGCGGACGTGAGCGCCTGGATGCCGAACTCGCCGAAGTTGACCCTGGTGCCACCTTTGGCCATGCCGGCCCGCTTCGGGTGGTGCTGCTTGCGATGCCTGACCTTGCGTGGGATGAGCACGACTCAGCCCTCCCCGTCCGTGCCTGTGCCTGTGTTGTCGCTGGGTGGCGGCGTCTCGGCGACGCCGTTGGTCGTCGTCGCGTCGAGCGCGCTGGCGGCGGCGGCCTGCTCGGCGGCGTCCGCGCGGCCGGCGTCGGTCCCGGTCCCGGTCGTGCCCGAGGCTCCGGACCGGCGGGCCCGGGTCGGCCGCTCGCGTCGCGGCGCGCGCTGCTGGTCGGTCGCCGCGTGCGCGGTGGCGTCCCGCTCGCGGCGGCCGCCGACCACGTCACCCTTGAAGATCCACACCTTGACGCCGATCCGGCCGAAGGTGGTGCGGGCCTCGAAGAAGCCGTAGTCGATGTCGGCGCGCAGCGTGTGCAGCGGCACCCGGCCCTCGCGGTAGTGCTCGGAGCGGGACATCTCGGCACCGCCGAGCCGCCCGCTGCACTGCACCCGGATGCCCTTGACCTGCGGCGAGCGCATGGCCGACTGGATGGCCTTGCGCATGGCGCGGCGGAAGGAGACGCGGTTGGACAGCTGCTCGGCGGTCACCTGGGCGACCAGTTGGGCGTCCGCCTCGGGGTTCTTCACCTCGAGGATGTTCAGCTGCACCTGCTTCTTGGTGAGCTTCTCCAGCTCGCCCCGGATGCGGTCGGCCTCGGCGCCGCGCCGGCCGATCACGATGCCCGGCCGGGCGGTGTGGATGTCCACCCGCACCCGGTCCCGGGTGCGCTCGATCTCCACCTTGGAGATGCCGGCCCGCTCCATGCCCTTGGAGAGCAGGCGGCGGATCTTGACGTCCTCCGCCACGTACTCCGCGTACTGCTTGTCGGCGTACCAGCGGGACTTCCAGTCGGTGGTGATCCCCAGCCGGAAGCCGTGCGGGTTGATCTTCTGTCCCACTAGCTGGCACTCCCCTTCGCGCTGGACTTGCGGCCGGTCTCGGGCTTCTCGGACTTCTTGGACCGGGCGGCCTTCGCGGGCTTCTTCTCGATCTTGAGCGACTCGACCTCGACGGTGATGTGGCTGGTGCGCTTGCGGATCCGGTAGGCGCGGCCCTGCGCGCGCGGCCGGAACCGCTTCAACGTCGGGCCCTCGTCCACGTAGGCCTTGCTGATCCAGAGCGTCTCCGGATCGAGGTCGAGGTTGTTCTCGGCGTTGGCCATCGCGCTCTTGATCACCTTGGCCACCGGCTCGCTCGCCGCCTGGGGGGCGAACTGGAGGATGGCCAGGGCCTCCTCGGCGCTGCGGCCCCGGATGAGGTCGACGACCCGGCGCACTTTCATCGGCGTGGCTCGGACATAGCGGGCCCGAGCGATGGCACGCGGAAGCTCCTCTTCCGGCGCCACCTGAGCGTTACGGGCGTTCATCGCTTTCTTCCCTCACTAGGTCCTAGCGCCTGCGCGCCTTGCGGTCGTCCTTGACGTGGCCACGGAACGTACGGGTGGGCGCGAACTCACCCAGCTTGTGCCCGACCATGGACTCGGTGATGTAGACCGGCACGTGCTTGCGGCCGTCGTGCACCGCGATGGTGTGGCCCAGCATGTCCGGGATGATCGTGGACCGGCGGGACCAGGTCTTGATCACGGTCTTCTTGTTGGACTCGTTGAGCGCGTCCACCTTCTTGAGCAGGTGGTCGTCGACGAACGCGCCCTTCTTCAAGCTACGAGGCATCTGCTGTCACTCCCTCCTGCTCTTAGCGCTTCTTACCGGTCCGCCGGCGGCGGACGATCATCTTGTCGCTCGGCTTGCCTTTGCGGCGGGTGCGGCCCTCCGGCTTGCCCTTCGGGTTCACCGGGTGCCGGCCACCGGAGGTCTTGCCCTCACCACCACCGTGCGGGTGGTCGACCGGGTTCATCGCCACACCGCGGACGGTCGGGCGCCGGCCCTTCCACCGCATCCGGCCGGCCTTGCCCCAGTTGATGTTGGCCTGCTCGGAGTTGCCCACCTCGCCGACCGTGGCGCGGCAGCGCACGTCGACGTTGCGGATCTCGCCGGAGGGCATGCGCAGTTGCGCGAACCGGCCCTCCTTGGCCACCAGCTGCACGCTGGCGCCGGCCGAGCGGGCGATCTTGGCGCCACCACCGGGCCGCAGCTCGATCGCGTGGATCACCGTGCCCACCGGGATGTTGCGCATCGGCAGGTTGTTGCCCGGCTTGATGTCGGCCCGCGGACCGTTCTCGATCGTGTCGCCCTGCTTGAGCTTCTCCGGGCAGATGATGTAGCGCTTCTCCCCGTCGGCGTAGTGCAGCAGCGCGATCCGCGCGGTGCGGTTCGGGTCGTACTCGATGTGCGCGACCTTCGCCGGCACACCGTCCTTGTCGTGCCGGCGGAAGTCGATGAGCCGGTACGCCCGCTTGTGCCCGCCGCCCTTGTGCCGTGTGGTGATCTTGCCGTGCACGTTCCGGCCGCCGCGGCCGTGCAGCGGGCGAACCAGCGACTTCTCCGGGTGGTCCCGGGTGATCTCGGCGAAGTCTGCGACGCTCGCACCACGACGCCCCGGCGTCGTCGGCTTGTACTTGCGAATGCCCATGTCTGATCAGTCCCTCAGGTCGCCGGTCCGCCGAAGATCTCGATCGGCTTGCTGTCCGCGGTCAGCGTCACGATCGCCCGCTTGGTGTCCTTGCGCTTGCCGTATCCGGTGCGGGTGCGCTTGCGCTTGCCCTGCCGGTTGAGCGTGTTCACGCTGATCACCTTCACGCCGAACACCTTCTCCACCGCGATCTTGATGGCGGTCTTGTTGGCGTGCGGGGCGACGACGAACGTGTACTTGTTCTCCTCGAGCAGCCCGTAGGACTTCTCGGAGATCACCGGCGCGAGCAGGATGTCTCGGGGGTCGGGGATCACTTGTCGGCCTCCTTCGCCTTCTTCTGCGACGGCGGCAGCTCGAAGCCCGCGGCCTCGGCGTCCTCCTCGGTGGCGAACCACACGTCGGCGACGGTCCGGTTGTAGTGCGAGCTACCCGGCACGTGGTACCGCTTCGTGCTGGCGTTGCCCTTGATCGGGAAGCCGTCCGGCTCCCCGCCGTCCTCGAGCGGGAAGTGGCTGCCCGGGCCGTAGTCGGCCGTGGCCTCCTCGGCCTCGGCCTGCTCAGCGGCGGCCTTCTTGGCGGGCTTCTCCGCCGTGGGCTCCGCGACCGAAGCGCCGGCTTCCGTCGAGGTCGCCACCGCGGTGCCGACCTTCGCCGGGCCGCCGAGCAGCACCTCGAGCGCGGCCTTCGAGAAGATCACGTCGTCGTTGACCAGCACGTCGTAGGTGTTGAGCTGGTCCGGCGAGAGGATGTGCACGTTCGGCAGGTTGCGCGCGGACACCCAGTCGACGTCCTGGTCCCTGGTCAGCACCAGCAGCAGGCGCTTGGCCGAGCTGACCGACTCGAGCACCTTGCGCGCCGACTTCGTGGAGGGCGTGTCGCCGTCGACCAGGCCGGTGACCACGTGCACCTGGCCGTTGCGGGCCCGGTCGGAGAGCGCGCCACGGAGCGCTGCGACCTTCATCTTCTTCGGGGTCCGCTGGGAGTAGTCCCGCGGGGTGGGACCGTGCACCACGCCGCCGCCGGTGAACTGGGGCGCCCGGGTGGAACCCTGCCGGGCCCGGCCGGTGCCCTTCTGCCGGTACGGCTTCTTGCCACCGCCGCGGACCTCGCCGCGGGTCTTGGTGTCGTGCGTGCCCTGGCGCGCCGCGGCCTGCTGGGCCACCACGACCTGGTGCATCAGCGCGATGTTGGCCTGCGCGTCGAAGATCTCGGCGGGCAACTCGACGGAGCCGTCGGTGTCGCCGTCCGGGGTCCGGAGGTCAACGCTGGTCATTCCGCCGCACCACCCTTCGCGGCGGTCTTCAGGAAGACCAGGCCGCCCTTGGGACCGGGGACCGCGCCCTTGATCAGGATCAGGCCGGAGTCCGCGTCCACCCGGTGCACGGTGAGGTTCTGGGTGGTGACCCGGACGTGGCCCATCCGGCCGGCCATCCGCAGGCCCTTGAACACCCGGCCCGGGGTGGCGCAGCCGCCGATCGAGCCCGGGCTGCGGTGCTTGCGCTGGGTGCCGTGGCTGGCGCCGAGGCCGGCGAAGCCGTGCCGCTTCATCACACCCGCGGTGCCCTTGCCCTTGCTGGTGCCGGTCACGTCGATCACGGTGCCGGCCTCGAACACCTCGGCGGTGATCTCCTGGCCGACCTCGTAGGTCTCGGCGTCGGTGGTGCGCAGCTCGGCGAGGTACCGCCGCGGGGTCACGTCGGCCTTCTTGAAGTGACCGGTGCGCGGCTTGTTGACCTTGCGCGGGTCGATCGCGCCGAAGGCCAGTTGCACGGCCGCGTAGCCGTCGTTGTCCGCGGTGCGGATCTGGGTGACCACGTTCGGGCCGGCCTTGATCACGGTGACCGGGACGATCCGGTTCTTCTCGTCGAAGACCTGGGTCATCCCGAGCTTGGTGCCCAGGATCCCCTTCATCTGCCTGTCAGACATATCTACTCAGGCCTCACTGGATGTTGACGTCGACGCTGGCCGGGAGGTCGATGCGCATCAGGGCGTCGACCGTCTTCGGCGTCGGGTCGAGGATGTCGATCAGACGCTTGTGCGTGCGCATCTCGAAGTGCTCGCGCGAGTCCTTGTACTTGTGCGGCGAGCGGATGACGCAGTAGACGTTCTTCTCGGTGGGCAGCGGCACCGGCCCGACGACCCGAGCGCCGGTGCGCGTCACGGTCTCGACGATCTTGCGCGCGGACGCGTCGATCGCCTCGTGGTCGTAGGCCTTGAGCCGGATGCGGATCTTCTGTCCCGCCATGGTGGCTTGCCGTCCTTCTTGAGTGCCGCTCCGGTCCACGCGGTCGGGTGTGTCGCGCCCTTCGCGCAGACCGACCCCTTGGACATGTTGCCGTTGGGGTTGGTCATGGGATGGCTCGCGTGTCCCGCGGGCCCGCTCGCAGCGGGGCGGCCGGCTGATGAAACCGACCGGCCGCCCCACGACGAGCAACCTGTCCAGGATGCCACACCGACGTGCGGCGACCCAAACCGGGGGTCGTTACTTGATGATCTTGGTGACGCGGCCGGCGCCGACGGTCCGGCCACCCTCGCGGATGGCGAACCGGAGACCCTCGTCCATGGCGATGGGCTGGATGAGGTCGACCTTCATCTCGGTGTTGTCGCCCGGCATGACCATCTCGGTGCCCTCGGGGAGGGTCACCACGCCGGTCACGTCCGTGGTCCGGAAGTAGAACTGCGGGCGGTAGTTGTTGAAGAACGGGGTGTGCCGGCCGCCCTCGTCCTTGGACAGGATGACGACGTTGGCTTCGAACTGCACGTGCGGGGTGGTGGTGCCCGGCTTCACGACGACCTGGCCGCGCTCCACCTCCTCGCGCTTGATGCCACGCAGCAGCAGGCCCACGTTGTCGCCGGCCTGGCCCTGGTCGAGCAGCTTGCGGAACATCTCGACACCGGTGACGGTGGTCGACTGGGACTTCTCCCGGATGCCGACGATCTCGACCGTCTCGCCGACCTTGACGATGCCGCGCTCGACCCGGCCGGTCACCACGGTGCCGCGGCCGGTGATGGTGAACACGTCCTCGATCGGCATCAGGAACGGCTTCTCGGTCTCGCGGACCGGCTCCGGCACGTTCTCGTCGACCGCGTCCAGCAGGTCCATCAGCTTGGCGCTCCACTCGGCGTCGCCCTCCAGCGCCTTGAGCGCGGAGACGCGGACCACCGGCAGGTCGTCACCGGGGAACTCCTGGCTGGACAGCAGCTCGCGGACCTCCAGCTCGACCAGCTCGAGGATCTCCTCGTCGTCGACCATGTCGGCCTTGTTCAGCGCCACCACGATGTAGGGCACGCCGACCTGGCGGGCGAGCAGCACGTGCTCACGGGTCTGCGGCATCGGGCCGTCGGTCGCCGCCACCACCAGGATCGCACCGTCCATCTGCGCCGCGCCGGTGATCATGTTCTTGATGTAGTCGGCGTGACCGGGGCAGTCCACGTGCGCGTAGTGCCGCTTCTCGGTCTGGTACTCGATGTGCGCGATCGAGATCGTGATACCGCGGGCCTTCTCCTCCGGCGCCTTGTCGATCTCGTCGAACGGCGTGAACGGGTTCAGGTCCGGGTACTTGTCATGCAGGACCTTCGAGATCGCCGCGGTCAGCGTCGTCTTGCCGTGGTCGATGTGACCGATGGTCCCGATGTTGACGTGCGGCTTGGTCCGCTGGAACTTCGCCTTCGCCACTTTCTTCGTCCTCCTGGACTTGTTCTCTACGCTGCCGTGGCCGACCGCGTTGTCAGGTTCGGTAGTGCGGAACCATAGAGGCAGTGCTCAACCGGGTCCGCACCGGATCTGTCTTACTCGCCAGTCGCCTTGGCGATGATCTCCTTCGCGACGTTCGTCGGAACCTCCGCGTAGGAGTCGAACTGCATCGAGTAGTTCGCCCGGCCTTGGGTCCTGGACCGCAGGTCGCCGACGTACCCGAACATCTCGGAGAGCGGCACCAGCGCCCGCACGACACGGATCCCGCTGCGCTCCTCCATGGCCTGGATATGCCCACGCCGGGAGTTCAGGTCACCGATGACGTCGCCCATGTAGACCTCGGGTGTGGTCACCTCGACCGCCATCATCGGCTCGAGCAGCACCGGGCTGGCCAGGCGGGCGGCCTCCTTGAGCGCCATCGAGCCGGCGATCTTGAAGGCCATCTCGGAGGAGTCCACCTCGTGGTAGGCACCGTCCAGCAGGGTGACCTTGATGCCGACCAACGGGTAGCCGGCCAGCACGCCATACTGCATGGCGTCCTGGCTACCGGCGTCCACCGAGGGGATGTACTCCTTCGGAATCCGGCCACCGCTGACCTTGTTCTCGAACTCGTACAGCGCACCATCCAGAGTGGGCAACGGCTCGAGCTTGATCAGCACCTTGGCGTACTGCCCCGAACCGCCGGTCTGCTTCTTGTGCACGTAGTCGTGCTTCTCGACAATCTTGCGGATCGTCTCGCGGTAGGAGACCTGCGGCTTGCCGATGTTGGCCTCGACCTTGAACTCGCGACGCATCCGGTCGACCAGGATGTCGAGGTGCAGCTCCCCCATGCCCTCGATGATGGTCTGGCCGGTGTCCTCGTTCTGGCTGACCCGGAACGTCGGGTCCTCGTCGGCGAGCTTCTGGATGGCCATGGACAGCTTGTCCTGGTCGGCCTTGGTCTTCGGCTCGATGGCGACCGAGATGACCGGCTCCGGGAACGTCATCGACTCCAGCACGATCGGGTTGGCCGAGTCAGACAGCGTGTCGCCGGTGGTGGTCTCCTTCAGGCCGATCATCGCGTAGATGTGACCGGCGCGCGCCTCGTCGACCGGGTTCTCCTTGTTGGCGTGCATCTGGAAGAGCTTCCCGATGCGCTCCTTGCGCTCCTTGGTGGAGTTGATCACCTGGGAGCCCGGGTGCACCTTTCCGGAGTACACCCGGACGTAGGTCAGCTTGCCGAAGAACGGGTGCGCAGCGATCTTGTACGCCAGCGCGGAGAACGGGTCGTCGGTGCTGGGCTTGCGGGTGGCCGTGGTGACGCCGTCGGTCAGCAGGCCCTCGACGGCCGGCACGTCCAGCGGGGACGGCAGGTAGTCGATGACCGCGTCCAGCATCGGCTGCACGCCCTTGTTCTTGAACGCGGAGCCGCACAGCACCGGGTAGGCGTCGCCGGAGATGGTGAGCTTGCGGACGCCGGCCTTGATCTGCTCGACGGTGAGCTCCTCGCCGGCGACGTAGAGCTCCATGAGCTCGTCATCAGCCTCGGCGACCGCCTCGATCAGCTGCTCGCGGTACTCCTGCGCCTTCTCCAGCAGCTCGGCCGGGATCCCCTCGACGGTGTAGTCCTCACCTTTCTTGACCTCACCGTGCCAGGTCAGCGCGCGCATCTCGACCAGGTCGATGACGCCCTCGAACGCGCTCTCCTCGCCAATCGGGAGCTGGATGGGCAGCGGCTTGACGCCGAGCCGCTCGGAGATCGTGCGGACGGTGAAGTAGAAGTCCGCGCCGAGCTTGTCCATCTTGTTGACGAAGCAGATCCGCGGGACGTCGTACTTGCTGGCCTGCCGCCAGACCGTCTCGGACTGCGGTTCGACGCCCTCCTTGCCGTCGAACACCGCGACGGCGCCGTCCAGCACACGCAGCGAGCGCTCCACCTCGACGGTGAAGTCGACGTGGCCGGGCGTGTCGATGATGTTGATCTGGTGGTTGTCCCAGAAGCAGGTGGTGGCGGCGGACGTGATCGTGATGCCGCGCTCCTGCTCCTGCTCCATCCAGTCCATCACCGCCGCGCCGTCGTGCACCTCGCCGATCTTGTAGCTGATCCCGGTGTAGAACAGGATCCGCTCGGTCGTCGTGGTCTTGCCCGCGTCGATGTGGGCCATGATCCCGATGTTGCGGACCTTGGCCAGGTCGTTCAGCACGTCGAGTGCCACGGGTCTCTTCCCCTGCTTCCTGAAGCTGTGGCCGGCCGGTAGGCCGGCACTACATCACCAGCGGTAGTGAGCGAAGGCCTTGTTGGACTCCGCCATCTTGTGCGTGTCCTCGCGGCGCTTGACGCTCGCCCCGAGTCCGTTGCTCGCGTCGAGCAGCTCGTTCATGAGCCGCTCGACCATGGTCTTCTCGCGGCGCTGCCGGGAGAAGTTGACCAGCCAGCGCAGGGCCAGCGTGGTGCTCCGGCCCGGCTTGACCTCGATCGGCACCTGGTAGGTGGCGCCACCGACCCGCCGGCTCTTCACCTCGATGGTCGGCTTGACGTTGTCCAGCGCGCGCTTGAGCGTGACCACCGGGTCGGTGCTGGTCTTCTCCCGGGCGCCCTCGAGCGCCCCGTAGACGATCTTCTCCGCGACCGAGCGCTTACCGTCCCGCAGCACCTTGTTCACCAGCTGGGTGACCAGCGGTGAGCTGTAGACCGGGTCGGAGATCAGCGGCCGCTTGGGGGCCGGGCCCTTACGTGGCATCAGCTCTTCTCCTTCTTCGCGCCGTAACGGCTGCGGGCTTGCTTGCGGTTCTTCACGCCCTGGGTGTCCAGCGAGCCGCGAATGATCTTGTAGCGGACACCGGGAAGGTCCTTCACCCGGCCGCCGCGGACCAGGACCATCGAGTGCTCCTGCAGGTTGTGGCCCTCCCCCGGGATGTAGGCCGTAACCTCGATGCCGCTGGTCAGCTTCACCCGGGCGACCTTCCGCAGCGCCGAGTTCGGCTTCTTGGGGGTAGTGGTGTACACGCGTGTGCACACGCCGCGCCGCTGCGGGCTCCCCTTGAGAGCCGCAGTCTTCTGCTTGGCGACCTTGTCCTGGCGGCCCTTGCGGACCAGCTGCTGGATCGTGGGCATAGACCGGCTTTCTTCTCAACAATCCGTCTTTGGCTTGTTATTCCGCCCGGCCCCGCCGTATCCCGAGGTCGGGCGTGTCGCCCTCGCTCAGGACTCCGCGTGGGACAGCATGATCCCAACGGGGTTCGAGAGGAACTTCGACATGCTTGGCATGAAGTCACGCACAGGCATACCGACCGACCCGACATGGGTCGGGCACAAGTAGCAAAGATACCCGTTCCCGCCACCGGAGGTCAAAGCGGGTCCCCTACACCGCCCCCGGAGCCACCACGGGTAGCCCGGCCTCCGCCGCAGCCGATGCCAGGCGTTTGTCATAGGTGACGAACGCGGTGATGCGTTCCCCCGATGCCACAAGGTTCTCCGCGGTCGCCAGGTGGATTGCGTCGAGGGATCGAAGGAGCGGATCGACGTAGGCCGCGGCCGTGGCTCGGACAGGTTCGTCCATAGCCATGCGCGTCACCTGACGGAGTTTGGCCGCAGCCGCTGCCAAGGCCGCGGGATTGCTACGCCGTAGAGCGCGGGGTACCTCGACTTCAACCAAGGCCGACGACACGAACTCACCGTCGGGTTGGAGGCCGAGCCAGGTGATCAGCTGAGGGGTCTCGTCCTCCTCATGGATCAGCTTGATCAGCGCATTCGAGTCGAGATAGATCAACTACGCTCCTCGTCGCGAAGCTGCCGGATCAGCGCACCGGCGTCGGAGCCGGGCGGCGCCTTGATCGTTGGCATGGTCCATGGCCCGCGGTTCGTCGCGGGGGTGACGCGACCCTGCGCCACCAGATCAGCCAACGGGCCGTCGTACACGGGGACGATCCGGGCGACGGGCTTGCCGCGGCTGGTGATTTCCACGGTGTTGCCCTCCTCCACCCGCGCCAGCACGCCCGCGGTGTCCTGGTTCAATACCCGCACGGGGATCTGCTCCATACCACGATCTTACTACAGGTTGTACTACGGGGCGCGGCTCGAGAGGGTGAACTCGCCGACGCTGGCTTCTTCGAGGGGGTTGAGGTTGGTGGCTTGCGCGAAGAGGTCGCTGTCGCCGGCGCCGATGGCGCAGGGGGCGAGGTTCATGGCGGTGGCGACGAGGTACATGGTCTGCATGAGCGCGCCGGTGTCCTTGAGGATGAGGGCGTAGGCCATGCCCTGGTACTTCCACATCACGCGGCTGAAGCGGGCGGCGAGGATCAGGAGCACCTGGGGTGGCGGTGCGCCGGTCGCGGCGGTGGTCCGCTGGACGAGCTGGGCGGTGGCGAGCGGGTCGGCCGGCACCGGTTCGAGCGTGTGGTCGAACGGGTCGTAGTGGTACATGCCGGGGGCGAGCCCGGACATCGAGGTCACCACCGGGTAGATCTCCAGGGAGTGCAGCGCGCCGCCGGAGGGGCTGGGGCGCAGCGTGAGCTCCTGCCCGGACGCCTCCGTGGTCCACCGGACCCGGGCGGACCAGTGCAGGAACTCGCTCAGCTGAGCCAGAGTCAGCGGGTTGTCGCCGTCCGGGACGCGCAGCGAGCGGCGGGCCTCCAGCACGGCGCCGAACGATCCGTCCAGCGTGGTCCGATCGGGTGTGGGGAGCGGCACGGCGGGGCCTGGCCAGGGCTCCCGGCGACCCGGTGGCGGCGGGTACCGCGCGGCGCCCCAGGACGTGGCGCCCAGCGGGTAGTCGTGGAAGCCCTCCCGGCTGCGGGCGTGAAACCAGAGCTCGTGCGTGCTCCACTGCTCGGTGGTCAGGTCGGGGCGGTCGTCCTCCCCGGCCTCGTGCACGAAGCCGTACCAGGCCAGCTCGGTGATGATCTCGGCGACGACCGGGGCGGGCAGCGTGCTGGCCGGTGCGGGGTCCCTCGCGGCGAGCCCGTGCAGCACCGCCATCACCTCGGTGTCGCGCACCAGCATCGCGGCCCGGCACCGCGGGGACTCGAGCAGGAGCGTGTCGCCGTCCCGGCGGAGCACGGCGAACCGGGACAGCAGCGGCTCGACCGGTGGGCCGGTCGGGTGCGGCTCGCGGTACGGCCCAAGCGGGCGGACGGTGACCAGGACGCGGTCGTGGTAGGCGTAGCTGACGGTGAGCCAGCCGCCGGCCCGCAACCGGGACAGCAGCGTGCTTTCCGGGCCGAGCCGGGCGGAGAGCTCGGACTCGGACTGCTCGGCGACGCCGAGCTCGTACAGCACGGCCTGCTCCTCCGCGCTGAGCTCATCGAGCCGCTCGCCCCACCGGGCGGAATGCACCAGGGCGATCCGACCGTCCACATCGGTCACCATGGACACCCGCGGTCGCAGGCGCAATTGTCTGTTGCAGCGCTCGGTCACGGCGTGGTCGCGTCCACCCGAGAACCTCCTCCGCGCCGACCCCTTGGCGCAGACGTTAATTGACAATTCCTCGCCACCGATAGAGCCGGAGATCACGAACTCCCGTGAAGGTGAACGCACGAAGGCCACCTTCACCTGCGTGGAAGCGGTGAAGGTGGCCTTCGGGTCGATTGTGCGGTTAGCGGTAGTCGCGGCCGAAGTCGTAATCGTCCAGCGGAACCGCGGGGCCGGTGCCGGTACCGAACACGTCCGGGGTGTAGTAGCCGTCGTCGTAGGACGGGATCGCGTACGCCGCGACCCGGGCCTCCTCGGTCGGCTGGACCTGGATGTTCCGGTACTTGTTGATGCCGGTGCCGGCCGGGATCAGCTTGCCGATGATCACGTTCTCCTTGAGGCCGACCAGTTTGTCCGACCGGCCGTTGATGGCGGCGTCGGTCAGCACCCGGGTCGTCTCCTGGAACGAGGCGGCGGACAGCCACGAATCCGTGGCCAGCGACGCCTTGGTGATGCCCATCAGCACCGGACGGCCGGACGCCGGCTCGCCGCCGCCGGCCACCACCCGCCGGTTCTCCCGCTCAAACTCAGCCCGCTCGATGAGCGCACCGGGCAGGAACTCCGCGGCACCGGAGTCGAGAATGGTCACCCGGCGCAGCATCTGGCGGACGATCACCTCGATGTGCTTGTCGTGGATGGACACACCCTGTGCCCGGTAGACCTTCTGCACCTCGTCGACCAGGTGCAGCTGAGCCTCGCGCGGACCCATGACCCGCAGCACCTCGTGCGGGTCGGGCGTGCCTTCGAGCAGCTGCTGGCCGACCCGCACGTGGTCCCCGTCGGCCAGCGGTGCACCCTCGGGGGTGAGGGCCAGCCGCTGCCGCTTGGACAGCTTGTCGAGGACGATCTCCTCGCTGCCGTCGTCCGGGATCAGTGTGATCTTCCAGTACCGGTCGCCGTCCTCGATCCGCACCCGGCCGTCGACATCGGCGATCGGCGCCTTGCCCTTCGGCACGCGAGCCTCGAACAGCTCCTGGACACGCGGCAGACCCGTGGTGATGTCCTCACCGGCGACGCCGCCCTGGTGGAAGGTGCGCATGGTCAGCTGGGTGCCGGGCTCACCGATCGACTGCGCGGCCACGATGCCGACCGCCTCGCCGACGTCCACCAGCTGCCCGGTGGCCATCGAGCGGCCGTAGCAGGTGGCACACACCCCGACGACGGACTCACAGGTCAGCACGCTGCGCACCTTGGCCCGGGTGACGCCGGCGTTGGCCAGCTTCTCGATGGCCGGGTCGCCGAGGTCGTCACCGCGGTTGAGCAGGACGTTGCCGTCCTCGTCGGCGATGTCCTCGGCCAGCGTGCGGGCGTAGACGCTGGTCTCCACGTGCGTGTCGCGGACGATGGTGCCGTCCGGACCCTGCTCGCCGACCGTCATCACAATGCCGCGGCTGGTGCCGCAGTCGATCTCGCGCACGATGACGTCCTGCGACACGTCCACCAGGCGCCGGGTCAGGTAACCCGAGTCGGCGGTGCGCAGTGCGGTGTCGGCCAGACCCTTGCGGGCACCGTGCGTGGCGATGAAGTACTCCAGCACGGACAGGCCCTCGCGGAAGTTGGACTTGATCGGCCGCGGGATGTACTCGCCCTTCGGGTTGGACACCAGACCACGCATCCCGGCCAGCGACCGGACCTGGGTCATGTTGCCCGCCGCACCCGACTTGACGATCATCGGGATCGGGTTGTCCTCGGGGAAGTGGTCCTCCATGGCCTTGGCAACCTCCTCGGTCGCCTGGCCCCACACCTTCACCAGCTCGTTGTTGCGCTCGGAGTGGGACAGCTGCCCGCGCTGGTAGCGCTTCTCGACGGCGTCCGCCTTGGCCTCGTAGGAGTCCAGGATCTCCTGCTTGTTCGGCGGCACCACCACATCGGAGATGGCGATGGTGACGCCGGACCGGGTGGCCCAGAAGAAGCCGGCGTCCTTGAGCTTGTCCAGCGTCCGGGCCACGGTGACCATCGGGTACCGCTCGGCTAGGTCGTTCACGATCGCGGCCTGCCGCTTCTTCGGCATGGCCTCGTTGATGAACGGATAGTCCTCCGGCAGCAGGTCGTTGAACAGCACCCGGCCCAGCGTGGTCTGGGCCAGCCAGGAGCCGCCCGGCTCCCAGTCCTCCGGCCGGTCCTGCGAGTTCGGCGCGCGGTCGTGGATGCGCACCTTGATCAGGGACTGCAGCTCGATCGCCTTGCGGTCGAAGGCCATGATCGCCTCGGCCGGCGAGGAGAACGCCCGCCCGGCACCTGCGCCCTCCTCCTTGAGGAGGGTCAGGTGGAACAGGCCGGTCACCATGTCCAGCCGGGGCATGGCCAGCGGGCGCCCGGAGGCCGGCGAGAGGATGTTGTTCGAGGACAGCATCAGGATCCGTGCCTCGGCCTGGGCCTCGGCGGACAGCGGCAGGTGCACCGCCATCTGGTCACCGTCGAAGTCCGCGTTGAACGCCTCGCAGACCAGCGGGTGCAGCTGGATCGCCTTGCCCTCGACCAGCTGCGGCTCGAAGGCCTGGATGCCGAGGCGGTGCAGCGTCGGCGCCCGGTTCAGCATCACCGGGTGCTCGGTGATGACCTCCTCGAGCACGTCCCACACGACCGGGCGGGCCCGCTCGACCATCCGCTTGGCCGACTTGATGTTCTGCGCGTGGTTGAGATCCACCAGACGCTTCATCACGAACGGCTTGAACAGCTCCAGAGCCATCTGCTTGGGCAGGCCGCACTGGTGCAGCCGCAGCTGCGGGCCGACCACGATGACCGAACGGCCGGAGTAGTCGACGCGCTTGCCGAGCAGGTTCTGCCGGAACCGGCCCTGCTTGCCCTTGAGCATGTCGGA
>NZ_DASYTH010000197.1:0-57860 GCF_036002505.1 Actinophytocola sp.
CCCACGTCTGTGCCGGACCTGGCTAATAGGCCCAGCGGGCGCCGTAGGCGAGGCTGGGGGTCAGGTCCCGGAACCGGAGGTGCACGTCGCCGCAGGGGTCCGGGGTGAGGGACTGGTGGTGCGGGACCGGGTCGTCGACCTCGCGTTGGAGCACCTGGTGCAGCAGCCAGATCCGGGGTGGCGGGCGGTCGCGGTCGAACCGGACCCGCAGGTCGAACAACTCGCACGGGAAGCGGGGCACGCAGACCACGTGCGGACGCACCAGTTCGCGTTCCGGCAGGCGGAAGTGCAGCGCGAAGTCATGCGTGTCGCCGCAGGCCAGCGGCCGGGGCAGGGCCAGGGTGAAGGCGAACCGGTCGGACGACTCCATCCAGTGCTTGGTCAGCGTGCCGCCGTGGACGACGCCCACGTCCAGGCGGCCGGTCCGGGCGGCGGCCGCCTGGAGGTGCGGCGCCACCAGGGTCACCGCGAGGTCGAGCTGGGTGAGGTCGTTCTGGTGGGACACGATCGTGCGCTGCTCGATGGCCTCCGGGAACGTCCGGTCGGCCACCAGCGTGATGCCGAGCTCGGTGGTGTGCCATCCGGTGTCGGCCCCGGCGATGGCCGCGACCCGGTCGACCGAGCCGATCATCAGCTGGGCCAGCTGGTGGATCCCCTCGTCGACCCGCCGCCGCGCGGTCCGCGGATCGCGGTCCAGCGCCAACCCGGCCCAGCGGACCCGTTCCTGGTAGGTCGGCAGGCGCGAGTCCGCGCTGACCGCGAACGCGGCGAGCACCGCGACCCGCAGGTCCGGCGGCAGCGCGCCGGACAGGACGTCGAGTCTTCTGGCGAGCTTCCGCCGGATCTCGGCCGGATCGTCGCCGGCGACCACCTGGCAGGCCTCCTGCAGCGCCGGCCCGACCCGCTCCCCGATTCTGCTCGCGTAAAGACCCCGTCCCTTGCGCAGGGTCTTCAACTCGTTAACCAGTTCCCCATGCACGTCCATTTGGCATCAATCCGTCTTCAGATGGATTTGTCGGGTCGTTTCCCGTTGCCCCTCCCACCGGGTGCGGGAAACGCATTGCCGGAGCCGACCGGCCACCAGCACAGTTGGGACAAGCGCCGCGCGGTATGACCGGCTCACATGAGAAGAGACGCAGATGAACATCTTGTGCGCGTTCTCCGTCACCATGCGGATGACGCTTCTGGCCTTTGTCGCCGGACTCGCCATTGGTCTCGTTCTCGGCTACCGTACGAGCGTTGATCCGCCCGAGCAGAGCCGGCCGCCGGCGGCCGGAGCCTCGTCGCCCCAGGCCACCGGCGCTCCCACCCTCGGCTGGTCCGTTCGGCCCCACTAATGAACCTCCATCGGATTACCTCCCGCCTGACAAGTCCACTCCGGAATCAGCAGCGGCCGGTGGACATCCTGGACCCCGGGGATGGACCGGATATGGACCAAACCTGCATACGTGCCAATCACGGCTCACGAACCGGCCAGCAGGCACCTGGCGAACCCGCACAGGGCCGCGCCCGGGCTCACCGCCTCCCGCCCGACGAAGGACCGGAACGTGCCGACCCTGCCGATCGTGGCCGGATCCGCGTCCCCGACCCCGAACGCGATCATGTTGGGATGCGCCGGCCAGGACGGATCGGTCAGCGCTGCGTGGGCCGCCGGCCAGGTCACCGGATCCGTCGGCTGGCCGTCGGACAGGAAGAACACGGCCGGCCGGTGCACCCGGTAGTCCTGGGCGGCGAGCGTGGCCGTGTCGCGCTCGATGGTGTCACGCAGCAACGTGAACGCGGCGCCGAAATTGGTGGCGCCGGCCGGGGTCAGCCCGTCGACCTCGGTGATCTCGCGCGGGCGCCGCAGCGGCACCACGACCGTGGCCGAGTTGGAGAACCCGATCACGCAGATCCGGGTGCGGTCCGCCACGACCGGGTCGGCGCCGGCCGTCCGGCACAACTCCAGGACACTGCCGTTCACCGCGTCAATGTGCTCCGTCATGGAGACGGAACTGTCGCAGACGACATAGCAGGGCAACACGTATGGGGATGGCATATACGTGGTTCTCCTCGACAGAGCTGCCGGACAAGTCACGTCAGCGTGCCGTCGAGACGTTGATGGAACATGGACCAGAAAAAGATCAGCCGGGCGACACCGGTGGCATGGTTTCGGCGATGTTTCCCTCGACGAGAAGTGGGAGACAGGTGTGGAGTTTCGGTTGTTGGGCCCGTTCGAGGCGTGGCACGACGGCGCCCCGGTGGAGCTGGGTGATCTTCAGCAGCGCTACATCCTGGTGGTGTTGCTGCTGCACCTGGGCCGGCCGGTGGCCACGGACCGGCTGATCGCCACGGTGTGGGGGGACAACCGGCCGAGGACGAACCTGGTTCCGGGCTACATCGCCAAGATCCGCAAGCTGCTGAAGGACGCCACGGAGGTGTCCCTGGACACCACCCCGACCGGGTACGTGCTGCGGGTGCCCGAGGACCGGCTGGACACCGTCAGGTTCACGAAGCTGTGCGAGGAGGCGGACCAGGCCCGGCGCAACCGGGACCGCGACCGGGCGACGGCGCTGTTGCGGACCGCGGTGGCCCTGCGGCGGGGTCAGTTCCTGGAGGACCTCGACATCGACCGGGTCGGCGGCAGCGAGGTGATCTCGCCGGACGAGGCCTATTTCGACGCCCTGGGTGATCTGGCCGAGGGCGAGCTGGCCGAGGGCAACCACCGGTGGGTGCGCGACCAGCTCTGGCCCGCGGTGCACGCCGAACCCAGCCGGCAGCGGCTGGCCCAGTTGCTGATGCGGGCACTGCTGACCAACGGAGACCGGGTCCAGGCGATGGAGGTCTATCACCGCACCCGGGAGGCCTTGGACGAGTACGGCATGGAGACCTCCACCGACCTGCGCCGCCTGGTGTGGCTGGCGCAGCACGGCGAGCCGCTGAGCACGCTGCCGCCGCGGCCGGCCACGTTCACCGGGCGGGCCGAGGAGCTGCAGGTGATCGAGTCACACCTGCGGGAAGAGGGGCCTGGTCTGGTGTGGTTGAGCGGGTTGCCCGGGGTGGGCAAGACGGCGTTGGCGGTGGAGGCGGCGCACCGGCTGCGCAGCCGGTTCACCGACGGCCGGCTGTTCATCGAGCTCAACGGGTTCACCCCGAACACCGAACCCACGCCGGCAGCCGAGGCACTCGCTCGGCTCTTGGCTGACCTGGAGGTGCCGGCCGAGCGCATCCCGGCCGGCGCGGCGGCCCGGGCGGAGCTGTACCAGGACCGGCTGGCCGGCACGCGCACCCTGGTGGTGCTGGACAACGCCCGGTACGCCGAGCAGGCCCGGCCGCTGCTGCCCGAGGATCCGGGTTGCCTGGCGATCGTGACCAGCCGGGTGACCGGGGACCTCGACGCCGGCATCAACCTGCGGCTGCGCCCGCTGCCGGCGGACAACGCCGCGGAGCTGTTCCGCCGGCTGGTCGGGACCCCGCGCGTGCACGGCCGCTCCGCCCAGGTCACCGACGTGGTCACACGCTGCGGCCGGCTGCCGCTGATGATCAGGGTGGTGGCCGCCCAGTTCCGCCGGCACGAGCAGTGGCCGCTCGACCATCTCATCCGGATGCTCATGCAGGCCGGGCCCTGGCGCCGGGACGCCGGCTTCGGCGACACCGGCGCGGTCCCTTACCTGGTGTCCTACCAACAACTCGACGGCCCCCAGCGCACCCTGTTCCGGCTGCTCGGCCACCTCCCCGGCCACGACCTGAGCGGCTACGGCGCGGCCGCGCTCATGGCCTGCGACCTAGCGGACGCTCGGAAGTTGCTGGACGGGCTGCACGCGATAAGCCTGCTCGAGGAGAGCACCCCGGAGCGGTACCACCTGCTCGACCCGCTCAAGGAGTTCGCCACCTCGCTCGCCGGCCCGGACGGCCCCCACGAACCGGCCGAGGCGCTTGGCCGGCTGCTCGACTTCTACCTGGTCACCACCTCCGCGGCGGCGGCCACGGCATTTCCGTTCGATCGCGAACAGCAGCCGGCGGTGGAGCGGAAGTGCCTGGTGATGCCGATGTTTCCGGACCAGAAGGCGGCATTGGCCTGGCTCGGCGCGGAGCGGCCCAACCTGGTCGCCGCGATCACCTACGCCGCCGAGCACGACTTCCCGGAGCACGCCTGGCGGCTGGCCGTGTTGCTGTCGCGGTTCTTCGGCACCAGCGGGCATCTCAAGGACTGGACCCAGACGCTGGAACTGGCCAAACGCACAGTACTGGCCAACCAGGACAACCGCTCCGGACAGGCTCACGTGTTGCTGCGGCTGTCCACCGCGCACTGGCGCTCCGGGCGGCTGACCGAGGCACTCGAGGTCGCCGCGCAGGCGCTGACCCGCTGGGTCGCCCTGGGCGACGTCCAGGGCGAGGCCGACACACTGTGCGCCATCGCATTGCCGATGGTCGGTCTGGGTGATCACGAGCGGGCCATCGCCCATTTCGGCGCCGCGCTCGACAGGTACGAGAGGACCGGGGACCGCAGCGGGCAAGCGCATGCGCTCAGCCAGCTCGGCGCCCTCAACGAGCAGCAGGGCGACCTGGAGTTGGCCGAGCGCCAGCAGGTCACCGCCGTCGAGCTCCTGCGCACCGTCGGCTATCCCCGCGGTCTGGCGCACACCCTGGACAACCTGGGCTCGGTGCGGCAGCGCCTGGGCCGGCTGGACCAGGCCATGGCCAACCACGCCGAGGCACACGCGCTGGCCGTGGACATCGGCGACCGCAGCCTGCAGGCCTACACCCTCAACTACATCGGCAACGCCCACCGCCGCGCCGGCCGCCTCAACGAAGCGGTCCAGTACCAGGAGCAGGCCGCTGCCGCCGTCGCGAACACGATCACCGACGCGAACCTGCAGACCCGGCTACACCTCGACCGGGGCGTCACGTGCCAGGCCCGCGGCGAGCAACCGGCCGCCCTCGGCGCTTTCCAGTCAGCCCTCGACCTGGCCACCGGCACCGGCGACCGCCGCACGCAGGCCCAAGCCCATCACGGCATCGCCCAAGCACTGCACGCGCTCGGCGAGCATGACCGCGCCACCGGCCACTGGCACACCGCCGAGGCCGAGTTCGACCAGCTGCGCGCACCCGAAGCGGACGAAATCCGCCACGAACGCCAGCAGTTGCCGTGCGCCTGCGCCGGTGGTTAACCCGCCAGCTGGGTGGTTCTCAAGGCGCGGCTCAGGTCCGGGTAGAGCTCGCGCACGGCGTCGTGGTTCCGCCGGCGGGCCAGCGTGATAGCCAGTTGCTTGAGGTCGGACCGGATCGTGGCGGAGTCGACCGGAACGGCGTCCGCCAGGACTTCCCGGGCCAGCAGGCAGGCGTGATCGATCTCCCCCTCCGAGGCGTAGGCAAGAGCCCGGATGCTCCCGAACCGGGCGCGGGCGCGGCGAGCGGACGCCGGAATGTGAACCACGTGCCGGTCGAGGAGCTCCGCGGCCTTCGCCGGAGCGCCAAGGTGGTTGAGCGCCCAGGCACGGATCAGCGGCACCTCGTCGGTCACGCTGGACGAGCCGAGCACCAGACCATGGGTTCCGGCCGGGTCGGCCACGGCGAGCAGCTCGGCGGCCCGGTCGAGCGCACGCTCACACGCGTCGCGGTCGCCGTCGAGCGCGTGCCCCTGCGCCTCGCACCGCGCCGCGAGACCGCGAATCCGCGGACCCACCCCGCGGTCCGCCTGCGCGAGCTGAGCCAGTTCGATTGCGCTGAGCAGGTCGTGCCGGCACAGGGCGATCTCCGCCTTGCGAACCAGCGCGTAGCTGGCCAGCTGCTGGTCCTGGCCGGCCTCGGCGAACACCACCGCGCGCCGCAGCCAGTCGAGTGCCGCGGGCTCGTCACCGGCTTCCTGGCTCAACCAACTGGCGTACTCGGCCACTCGCGAGGCGAGCAGCAGCAGCTGGGTGCGCACCGGTTCCGCGTTGCCCTCGGCCAGCGCACGCAACGTGCGCACCTGCGAGATCACCGGGTCCAGCACGACGGCCGGGCTGGTCAGCATGCCGAGGCGGCGGTAGTCCTCGAACGAAGCTCGCAGGCCGGTGATCACCTGCTCGTCGACGGCCGGCCGCATCCCGCGGGTGACCGCGAGGCCGACGATCGCCCCGGCGCCGGCCAGCACCCGGCGGCGATCAAGGTGGTGGCGGGGGTCCCCGCCGTCGTCCAGCGACATCAGCCACACCTCGTCATCGCTGCTCTCCTCGGCGACCTGCGGCCCGGGCACGGCCGGGACGAGAGCGGAGAGCACCCCGCCCGCGTCCAGCTCGGCGTCGCACCGCCGGGCCAGGACCGGGTTCGGCGGCTTCAGATCGTTTTCGATCTTGCTTAAATAGCTCTTGCTGTAGTTGATCCGCCGGGCCAGCTCGCTCATTGAAATGCCAGCGGCCTGACGGTGTAGCCTCAACTGTGTTCCAAATGACACAGTCACGGCGCCTCCCAGGTGACGTCCCTCCCCTGCCTCACCCGGATTACATCATTTGTGACAGGCGGGCGCAATATCATCCCGGCGGAGCCCGGCCTCCCGACGGGAATTAATCCGGGGTGGCCGGGCGGCGATCCAGGCCCGTCACTTGTCCCACAGATGGTCGTCGACCCCGGCTGGGGACGGGTTCTCGCTGGAGCTTCCGGTGTCCGCAATCGACGGCGCGGTGCTGAGAACCGGAATCGCGAGGGCGAAGAACACGGCTCCGGCGAGCGCGGCGACCTTGGCCGGGTTCAGGGCAAAACGGAGCAAGGACATGACGGCCTCCATTGTGTGATCGGCGCCTGCCAGGTTTGATTTCGGGCGCCTACAAAGAGGATTGGCGATGTCCTGCGCACCAACAAGAAGGTGACCGTTTCCAACAGAATGGGAAACGGTCAACGGGCGGAATTGTTCCTACGGCGTGATTCGGCCCAGGGCGAAGGCGCTGAGCACCGCGAACGAGCTGCCGGCGTGCGGCAGCTCGCCACCGCGCACCATCGCCAGGACCCGCTCGAACGGCAGCCAGTGCAGCTCGAGGTCGGCTTCCCCGGCCTCCAGCCGGGCCGGCCCCTGCCGCAGCCCGGTGGCCAGGAAGGCGTGCTCGCGGAGGTTGGTGAACGAGTCGGCGCAGGTGATCGCCCCCAGGCGCTCCAGCCGGTCGGCCGAGATCCCGGTCTCCTCCCGCAGCTCGCGGCGGGCCGCCGCCTCCGGGTCCGGATCGGTGGCCTCGATCCGCCCGGTCGGCAACCGCCACTGCGGCGCGTCATGCACGTAAATCCACTGCCGGGTCACCGCCAGCCGCCCGCTGTCGTCGACCGCGAGCACGGTCACCGATCCCGGCACGATCACGTGGTCATACGTTCCCCACGACCCGTCCGGCCGGGTCGTCTCGTCCCGGCGCACCTCGAACCACCTGGACGAGAACATCACCGTCGACGACTGGCGCGACCAGGACGCCGTTCCGCTCACGGCTCCTTCGATCATGCGGCCAGTCAATCACAAGGGAACGCAGCGTAACGGCCTGACACGTCCTGACCGGAAAATGCCCAAAACACCCTCAGATCGGCCATGGCCACGGAGGCATGCCGTGATCTAACGTGCCATGCGCATGTGTGCATCGGGGTGCGCACGGGTGGGCCAAGGGGCGCACTGAACAACGAAAGGGATTCCATGCGACGTAGACGATTAGTGGGAGCCGCGGCCGCCCTGCTGCTCGTTCCTGTGCTGCAGGTGCTTCCGGGGTCGACGGCCGGCGCGGCGGGGCCTTCGGGTACCGCATCGGCCGACGCGCCCGACACCAGGGAGCTGAAGCGCACGGACTTCACGCTCGACGGCAAGAAGGTCGACACCCCCCAGCGCTACCAGCCCAGCGCCCAGCGACGCGCCGCGGTGGCCGCCACGACCCCGCCGGTGGGCACCGTGCGGCAGTGGCTCGGCCTGGACGACTTCAACGGCATCCTCTACCGCAAGAACTACACCCTCAAGGGCGTCGGCGACAAGATCGAGGTATGGGTCTCCAACGACACCGCATTCCCGGCCGGTGACTGCCGCGCGCAGATCCCCAACTCCACCACGGTGACCGACGCGCAGGTGGCCGGCCTGGTCGACCAGTTCGACCACAACATGTTCCCCAAGGAGACGGCGACATTCAGCACGCCGCCGGACCGGGACGGGAGCAACTCGCTGATCCCGCCGGACGCCAACGGCAACGGCGGCGTCTACACCGGTGCCGGCGACAGGACGGTCGCGCTGATCGACAACGTCCGGGACGACAACTTCTACGACTTCCCGGCCGCGCCGACCTACATCGCCGGCTTCTTCTCCGCGCAGTTCAACCAGCTGTTCGACCGCAACGTGATGACGATCGACGCGTTCGACTGGGCGCACCGCACCGGCGCGACCGTGCCGGACGAGCCGACCAACGACCTGTGCACCAGCCGGCCGGCCCGGCCGCGGCTGTACGAGGGCACGTTCGCGCACGAATGGCAGCACCTGCTGCACTTCTACACCGACCCGTTCGAGACCACCTGGATGAACGAGGGCCTGTCCGACTTCGCCCAGACCCTGGTCGGCTACGTGGACGGCACGAAGACCGTGTTCGACAGCGGGTTCGACAACCACATCAACTGTTTCCTCGGGTTCGGCAGCGTGCAGACGCCGTTCAACACCAACCCGAGGGACTGCGGCGGGCCGGAGAACTCGCTGAACCTGTGGAACGAGGGCGAGACCGGGACCAAGGTGCTCGCCGACTACGGCAACGCGTACTCGTTCATGCTGTTCCTGTTCGACCGGTACGGCACGGCGTTCATGTCGCGGCTGCACCGGGACGGCGCGCTGCAGGGCTTCGCCAGCCTCCGGGCCGCGCTGCAGGGCGTCGGCGTCACCGACATGTACCAGGTGCTCCACGACTTCCAGACGATGAACCTGGTGGACAAGATCGTCGGTGACTCGCGCCGAGGCGTCATCCTCGGTGTGCCGAAGAACCGGGTGACCACGCCGAGCCTTCGCTCCACGGTCAACTTCGGCAACCCGGACGTGAACAACGACCCGGGTGCCGGCCCGAACGGCGCGGACTACGTGCAGCTGCAGAAGGCGAACGGCACCGTCCTCAATGGACGCGACCTGCGCTCGCTCAGCTTCCAGGGCGCGCGGGCACTGCCGCCGCTGCCGCTGATGTGGACCGTGGTGTCCAACGACCCGGACCGGAACGGCAACCCGGTGTTGTGGTCGGGCAACAGCACCAACCTGGACGCCGCGGCGGTCACCTCGGTGACGGTGCCGGCCACCGACCCGACGCTGCGCTTCCTGGCGAAGTACGGCGCCGAGTTCGGCTTCGACTACGCCTACGTGCAGGTCTCCACCGACGGTGGGGCGACCTACACCTCGGTGGCCGGCGACAAGACCGTCGACGCGCCGCTCGGGCCCGGACTCAACGGCACCACCACGGGTTTCGAGGCGCACTCGTACGACCTTTCCGCCTACGCCGGGAAGACCGTGCTGCTCAGCTTCCGGTACGTCAGCGACGGCGGCGTGAACGAGGGCGGTTTCCTCGTCGACGACGTCACCCTCGGCGGCACCGCGATCAGCGACGGCGCCAGCCTGGACCGCTTCGACTCCCCCACGGAGGTCAAGCCGATCCAGGTCAACAACTGGAACCTGCGCCTGATCGGCGTCGACGAGCAGCACTCGCTGGCCCTGCAGGTCGAGTTCAACGGCAAGGACTCCGTGCGCCTCGGCCGGCTGCAACTCCTCCTGCTCTCCCTGTTCCCCAAGGTCGTCGCCGTGGTCGCCTACGACGAGCCGACCGAGCAGGTGCAGCAGTACGCCCCCTACACCCTCACGGTGAACGGCGTGACCCAGCCGGGTGGCGCCAGCACTCCGTAACCTCTTGTAACCTCATGTCGCCGGTTGTGCCCCCGACGCGGATCGCGTCGGGGGCACACCCCTGTCCACGGGGTCGTAGTTCTGCAGCAGGGCCATGCCGAGCGAGGTGAGGGCGTGCAGAACGGTGTTGCGGTTGCGGCAGGTGGTGATCAGGCCGGCTTCGCGCAGGATGGAGGCGTGCTGGCTGGCACCGGCGGAGGAGATGTTGAGGCGCTGGGCCAGTTCGGTGGTGGTGCAGCTGTCGGTCAGGGCCTGCAGGGCGGCGGCGCGGGTGTGGCCGACGAGCGCGGAGAGGGCCTGGTCGTTGGTGTCGGGGGCGCTGCAGAGCGCGGTGACCGTGGCGGCGGAGATGGGGATGGGGAAGGCGAGGGTCGGCGGGCCGTCAGGGTTGCCGGCGCCGAGGATGCAGGGTTTGTCGTAGAGGAACAGGGACGGGCAGAGCTGCAGGCCGCGGCCGGACAGGTGGACGTCGACGTCGCGGTCGGCGGGGGCCTCGAGGACCGGGGCGCGCCAGCGCAACTTCGGGTGCAGCGTGCTCAGCAGGTGCTCGACCCCTTTGGCGATCACGATGCGGCCGCGGGCGTCCCGCTCGACCTCGAGCTGGGACTGCACCCGGCTCCAGTACGGATCCACGGCGGCCTGGCGGAACTCCAGCAGCGCGGCCAGCATCCGCGCGCGCCGCTGGTCACCGGTGCCGGCCGGCCGGTCCAGCACCCACAGCAGGTCCGGCACCGGGCGGTGGTACCGGGCCAGCGCGGCGAGCGCGTCGGCCCGCCCGCCGAGCCGGTGGCGGACGTGCCGGCGCCAGCCGTTGAACGCGACGCTTCCGCCGCGCACGAACAAATCCAGGGCGAACAGGCTCTCGGCCAGCGGGCCGAGGGTGGCTCTCATCCGGACCCGGGCCATATCCTGGGCAATGAAGTGAAATCTTAACACGCGAAAACCCCCGACAATTTCAGCGCACGTAGGAATGCCCGATGACGGTGGGTTCGCCGCGGTGATGCCGGCGCTCGCGAGTGGTACGCTATGCGACCAAAGGCATCGAAAACAGCAGGTTAACACCGGCGCAAGGGGAACCGGCGAGCGAAGGGTCGCGTCCTTCTGAGATGCCGCCGTCTTCTTGCGTCCAGTTGCAACGCTAACTCGCCATTGTTGAGCCGGCAACTCGGCCCACACTATGAGAGAACGACTGACCACGCCGGTGGTTATGCAAGAGTGTTCTTCGGCTTTATTCGCCGGCAACCAATTCAGCGGTAAACCTGGATCTACCGCCATTCGGCGCCCCGGTGGCGGCGTCGAGGCGGGTGCCGATGTCGGCGACCAGCCCGGCCTCGCCCGACACCAGGTAGAAGTGGTCGCCGGGGAACACCGCCAGGGCGAAACCGGCCGTGGTGATCTCGGACCAGGCGCGCAGCTGCCCGACCCCGACGGTCGGGTCCGCGTCGCCGGCGTAGGCCACCACCGGGACCTGCACGAGCGGCTGTGACGGGCGGTAGGAGTCGGCGACCTGGTAGTCGGCCCGGATCACCGGCAGCATCAGCTCGCGCATGTCCGGGTCGTCCAGCACGGCGGAGTTGACCGGGTCCAGCATCCGCACGTCGGCGAGCAGGGTTTCGTCGTCGTGGTGCACGTCGCGCGGCCGGTGGTGCCGGGGCGGCAGCCGCGCGGAGACGAGCAGCAGGACGATGTCCGCGCCGTGCGACCGTTCCAGCCGCACCGCGACCTCGTGCGCGAGCGAGGCGCCCATGCTGTGGCCGAACAGGGCCAGCGGCCGGTCCAGGAACGGCAGCAGGGCGCTGGCCACCAGGGTGGCGAGCCGGTCCATCCGGTCGACGCAGGGCTCCCGCAGCCGGTCCTGGCGGCCCGGATACTGCACGGCGAGCACCTCGACGTCGTCCGGTAGCCGGTGCGGCCAGGAACGGTAAACGCTGGCCGAACCCCCGGCGTGCGGAAAGCACACCAGCCGGACCCGCGGCTCGGACACCCGCCGGTACCGGCGAAACCAGTCGGTCATGTCCACACCTTTCGGCGGATAGGCCACGCTACCGCGCCACCGGCCGTCCGCCAGCAACATTCGGCCCTGACTGAACACCCTTGCCACCGCCGGTGGAAACGGTAAATGATCGTGCGCGGACGACCGGCGAAAGGACTCCGATGTCCAATCCCTTCGAAGACGAGAACGCCACCTACCGGGTGCTCGTGAACGACGAGGGTCAGCATTCGCTCTGGCCGTCCTTCGCCGAGGTGCCCAGCGGCTGGCACGTCGTGCACGACGAGGACACCCGCGCGGCCTGCCTGGAGTACGTCGAAACCCACTGGACCGACATGCGCCCGGCCAGCCTCATCCGCGCCATGGAGGAGCGGTGATGCCCTGAAGGCGGCCTTCAGGGCGTTGAGTGTCCCGAAGGACGCCTTCATCGCGCTCCAGTCAGCCGCGCAGGTAGGTGAGGACGGCGAGGACCCGTCGGTGACCGTCCGAATGGGACAGTCCGAGTTTGGTGAAGATGCTGCCGATGTGCTTGGCGACGGCGGCGCGGCTGATGCCGAGGGTGGCGGCGATGTCGGCGTTGGTCCGGCCCTGGGCCATGACCGCCAGCACTTCACGTTCGCGGGGTGTGAGGCGGTCCAGCGACCGGGTCACACCCCTGGTATCGCTCACGAAACGACCTTACGGCGGGCGCCGGGGCTCGGCTTGACGCGCGTCATCTGGCTGGGGTTTCGGGGTGGAGGGCGGGGAAGCGGCGCAGCGTGGGGCTGAGGGTGGTGCCGAGCGCGACGGCGGCGAGGGCGGCGGCGCAGATCGGGACGCCGGCGCCGCCGGCGCTGGTCATCAGGATGCCGCCGAGGAGTGGGCCGAGGGCGCCGGCGGTGCCGCCGGCGAGGCCGGTGACGCCGGCGAGGCGGCCGCGCAGCTCGTCCGGGGTGATCATCATCTGGTAGGTGAGGATGGTCGTGTTGGCCACCGGGGCGAAGAAGGCGGCCACGCCGATGATCACGCCGAGCGGGAGGCCGCCGGGGACCAGGGTCATGGTGGCGGTGAGGGCGGCGGCGATCCAGGAGAAGCCGATGACGATCACCGGGGCGGGCAGGGCCGAGTGCAGGCGGGCGGCGGCAACGGCGCCGAGCAGGCCGCCGGCGCCGAAGAACGCCATCATCAGGCCGATCTCGCCGGGGCCGGCGCGGTCCTCGCCGGCGACCGCGAGGATCACGATGACGAGGGCGCTGAACACCAGGTTGGTGAGCACCACCCAGACCATCGTCGTGCGGATCACCCGCTGCCGCAGCACCCAGCCGAACCCGGCGAGGGCACCGCGGCCCGTCTCGGGTTCGGCCGGCTCCTCGCGCGCGGGCAGCCGCAGGAACAGCAGGCCGGCGAACGACACCGCGTAGGAGATCGCGTCGGCCAGGAACGGCACGATCCGGTTGATGCTGAACAGGAAACCGCCGACGGCCGGGCCGGCGAGCCCGGCCAGGTAGGTCCGGGCGGCGTTGCGCGCGACCGCGTTCGGCAGCTGTGACTCGGGCACGATGCGCGGAACCGTGGCCTCCTCGGCGGGTCCGAACAGCGAGCTGAACGCGCCTTCGACGATGGCGACGAGCACGACGTGCCCGAACGAGTAGTGCCCGAGCAGCAGCGCGATGACGAGGCTGGCCAGCGCGAGCGCCCGGACCCCCTCGCACAGCAGCATGATCTTCTTGCGGTCGAAGCGGTCGGCCAGCACCCCGCCGGGCACCTCACCCACCATGTGCGCCGCCGCGGTCGCCGCCGACACGATGCCCATCTCCAGCGGCGATCCGGAGGTGGCCAGGATCAGCAGCGGGAACGCGATGTACGACATCTCGGTGCCCAGCTCGGAGATCACCTGGCTGGCCCACAGAATGTTGTAGTTCCCATTCCGCGACAGCGGAACCGGAGCGGCGCCGACCCGGACCATGCTCACCACGACAACCTCACCTCGCCCCGGATTGCCCGGCGGCCTCGCGAGCGCGTCACACACCTACCCAGGGGCGTAACACAGCTACGCGAACGCGAGACACACGCCGGTTCGCGGCTCCGCCTCGGCGTGTCTCGCGTCTGCGTAGTCGTGTTACGCGTCTGCGTAGTCGTGTTACGTGTTGGCGTAGTCGTGTTACGCATTCGCGTGTTCATGCCGTGCCGCCGATCTCACGTAGGGCCTGCAGGAACTCGTCGGCCAGCCGGCGGATGGTGGACTCGCGGTGCAGGTTGGTAGACCAGGTCCAGGAGAAGCCCAGCTGTCCGTTGTGGACACTGCCGGCCAGTTCGATGAGCCAGGGGCGGGTGGCGGCCGGATCCTGGTCCTCGCCGATGGGCAGTAGATCCGCGCCGAACGGGCCGGAGCCGTCGCCGGCCGCGGCGTCGAACTGGCCGAGGTAGTTGAAGCTGATCTCGGGGAGGACGGCGCCGGCCAGTTGCGGCGCGGCCCGCAGGTAGCGCAGCGCGCCGTAGCCGAGGCCGCGGCCGGGCACCGCGCGGAGCTGGCGCCGGACCAGGCGGATCACCTCGGCCCAGCCGCCGTCCGGCGGGACGATCAGGGATACCGGGAAGAGCGTGGTGAACCAGCCGACGGTCCGGGACAGGTCCACGTCGTCGAACAGGTCCTCGCGCCCGTGGCCTTCCAGGGTGATCGCCACCCGGTCCCGCCCGGTCCACCGGCACAGCACCTGGGCGGCCGCCGCCAGGAGGACGTCGTTGATCCGGGTGCGGTACGCGGCCGGCACGGTGCGCAGCAGCGTCGTGGTCTCGGCCACGCTCAGCTCGGCGGACAGGGTGGCCGTCGAGGCGACGGTGTTCTCCCCGCCGCCGTCGAGCGGGATCGGCATGATCTCCACGGACGCCCAGCGGTCCAACTCGCCGTCGAACCGGCCGGCCTCGGTGTGCTCGGCCAGCCGCCGCGCCCATTCCTGGTAGGAGGTCGTCCTGGCGCCGAGGTCGACCGGATCCCCGGCCAGCGCCTGGCGGTACGCGGTGTCCAGATCGGACATGAGGACCCGCCAGGACACCCCGTCGATCACCAGGTGGTGCGCGGTGACGAAGAGCCGCCGGCCGGTGCCGAGGTCGAACAGCAGCATCCTGATCAGCGGGCCGGTGTCCAGGGCGAAACCGCGCTGCGCGGCGACGGCGGCCGCCTCCATCGCGGCGTTCTGATCCTCCACAGTGGACAGATCGATCCGGGTGAGCACCTCGCCGGGCTCGGCCACGGCATTGTGCTGCCACCACCACCCGTCCACCGGCGTGAACCGCAGCCGCAGCGCGTCGTGGTGGTCCAGCAGCGCCGCAACCGCCACCCGCAACGCGGACTCGTCCGCGCCCTCGGCCAGTTCCACGAACACCGACTGGTTGAAGTGCGCGGCCGTGCCGGCGTGCTCGGCGAGGAACCAGTGCTGGACCGGGATGAGCGGCACCGCGCCGGTCACCGGTGCGCGGCCCGGCCGCGCCGGCTCGTCCGGCGTCGCCTCGCCGGCCAGCTCCGCGATGGTCTGCCGGAGGAACATCGCCTTGGTGGTGAGCCGGAGCCCGGCCCGCCGCGCCCGGGCCACCACCTGCATGCTCAGGATCGAGTCGCCGCCGAGCGCGAAGAAGTTGTCGTGCACGCCGACCCGCTCGACGGCGAGCACCTCCGACCAGACCTCCGCCAGGGTCTGCTCCGTCCCGGTGCGCGGCGCCACATAGCCCTCCGGCGTGGCACCGACGTCCGGAACCGGGAGCGCCCGCCGGTCCACCTTGCCGTTCGGGTTCAGCGGCAGCCGGTCCAGCAGCAGAATCACCTGCGGGACAAGGTATTCCGGCAGCTGCTCGGCCAGGAACCCGCGCACCTCCTCGATCGCGAGGTCCCCCTGCGGCACCACGTAGCCGATGAGCCGCTTGTGCCCCCCGGTCCCGGCATGCGCGACCACGGCCGCCCCGGCCACACCGGGATGCCGGTGCAGAACGGCCTCGATCTCGCCCAGCTCCACCCGGAACCCACGCACCTTGACCTGGTCGTCCCGGCGGCCTAGAAATTCCAGTACTCCACACGTCGTCCACCGCACCAGGTCGCCGGTCCGGTAGAGTCGCTCGCCGGCGTCCCACGGCGCGGCCACGAACCGCTCCGCGGTCAGCCCCGGCCGGCGCAGATAGCCCCGCGCCACACCGAGTCCGCCGATGAACAGCTCGCCGGGCACGCCTGCCGGAACCGGGTTCAGGTCCGCGTCCAGCACGAAGATCCGGGTGTTCGCGATCGGCCGCCCGATGGGCACCGGACCCGCCGGGGCCTCGGTGATCCGGTGGCAGGTGGTGAACGTGGTGCCCTCGGTCGGGCCGTAGCCGTTCACCAGCCGGAGGCCCGGGACCGCCGCCAGCACGCGGGCGCAGTGCGCGGGCGAGAGCACGTCACCACCGGCCAGCAACCACCGCAGCCCGGCCAGCAGCTCCGCCCCGGCGTCCACCACCTCGTGGAACATGCCGGCGGTGAGCCAGAGCACGGTCACCCCGGCCGAGGACAGGAACTCGCCGAGGCCCTCGACCGACGGCACCTCCACCGGGGCGACCGCCAGCGTCACGCCGTTCAGCAGGCCGCCCCAGATCTCGAAGATCGAGGCGTCGAACGACACGGGCGCGAACTGCGCCACCACGTCCGACGGCTGCCACTGGATGACGTCGGTGGCGCAGGCCAGCCGCAGCACCGACCGGTGCTCCACCGCGACGCCCTTCGGCCGCCCGGTCGAACCGGACGTGTAGCAGACGTAGGCCAGGTTCTCCGGACGCACCCCGGTCTCCGGCGGGCACGCCGCCGGGTCGCGTCGCTCGGTGTCGACGCACAGCACGGCGGCGGCCGTCGCGGGGAGCCGGTCCCGCAGCCGGCGCTCGGTGAGCACCACCGGCGCGGCGGCGTCGGTGAGCATGAACGACAGGCGCTCCGGCGGGTAGCCCGGATCCAGCGGCAGGTAGGCCCCACCCGCCTTGAGCACCGCCAGCAGGCAGACGATGACGTCCAGGCCGCGTTCCAGGCACACGCCGACCAGCACGTCCGGCCGCACACCGCGGTCCACGAGCTCGTGGGCGAGACCGTTGGCCCGCGCGTCGAGCTGCGCGTAGGTCAGGCTCGAGCCGGCGAACGTCACCGCGACGGCGTCCGGCGTCCGCGCGGCCCGGTCGGCGAAAACCTCGTGCACGCACCGGGTTGCCGGAAGCTCGGCGGCGGTGTCGTTCCAGTCCACGAGCAGCTCGCGCCGCTCCGGCGCGGTCAGCAGCGACAGCCGGCGCACGGCCGTGCCGGGGTCGGTCGCGATTCCTTCCAGCAACGCGGAAAGATGCCCGGCCATCCGCTCGATCGTGCTCGCGTCGAACAGGTCGCTGCTGTAGTCGATGGCCACCGCGAGGCCGTCGCCGGCCTCCTCGAACTGCACGACCAGGTCGTGGCTCACCGCGTCGGTGGGCAGGTCGACGTCGTCCAGGCGCAGGCCCGGCAGGTCCGTCCCGCGCGCCGGGGTGTTCTGCAGCACCACCAGCGCCTGCACCAGCGGGGTGCGGCCGGGGTCGCGGTCCGGCGCCAGCACCTCGACCAGCCGCTCGAACGGCACCTCGTCGTGCGCGAACGCGTCCAGCACGGTCGAGCGGACGCCGGCCAGGAAGTCGGTGAACGACGCCGAACCGTCCACTTCGGAACGCAGGACGACCGTGTTGACGAAGAATCCGATCAGCGGCTCCAGCTCGGCCCGGTTCCGGCCGGACACCGCCGTGCCGACCGCGATGTCGCGCTGCCCGGAGTACCGGGCGAACAGCACCTGGACGGCCGCGACCAGCGTCATGAACAACGTGGCGTCCGCCGCCCGCGACACGGTCCGCAGTCCCGCCAGGATCTCCGCGGGGATCCGGACGTCGTGGTTGGCGCCGGTCGAGGTGCGCACCGCCGGACGCGGCCGGTCGGTGGGCAGTTCCAGCGGGGTGAGGCCGTCCAGCCGCTCCCGCCAGTACGCCAACGCATCGTCCACGTTCGCCAGCCGCTTCCGTTGCCACACCGCGTAGTCCGCGTACTGCACCGGGAGCGGTGGCACGGGGTCGGGCTCGCCGCGCACCGCGGCGGCGTAGCGGGCGCCCAACTCCTCGGCGAGCAGGCCCATCGACCAGCCGTCGGTGACGATGTGGTGCAGCGCCAACGAGAGCACGTGCTCGTGCGGGCCGAACCGGACCAGGGATGCCCGGAACAGCGGGCCCTGCCGCAGGTCGAACGGGCGGGCCGCCTCCGCGCGCAGGATCACTGCTCGGTCCTCTTCGGACAGTGCGGAGGCGTCGACGGTGTCGAGTGCGACCGGAGCCGGCGGGTGGATCACCTGCACACCCCGGCCGTCCACGGAGTCGAACGTGGTCCGCAGCGACTCGTGGCGGGACACCAGCCCGTCCAGCGCGGCCGACAGCGCGGCCACGTCCAGATCTCCCGACAACCGCAGCGCGGCCACGGTGTTGTACTCGGTGCCGCCGGGCTCGAAGTCGTCCAGGAACCACAGCCGCTGCTGGGCGAAGGACAGCGGCAGTGGCTCGGCTCGGTCGGCGGTGGTGATGGGCGCCGCGCCGGCACGGTCTCCGGCCGAGAGGGCGGCCGCGAGAGCAGCGATCGTGGGAGTGTCGAACAGCTGGCGCGGGGACACCTCGACGTCCAGCGCGCCCCGGATCCGGGAGGCGGCCTGGATGCTGAGGATGGAGTCCCCGCCGAGGTCGAAGAAGCCGTCCTCGACGCCGGGCGCGGCGATGCCGAGCACCTCGGCCCAGATCTCCGCCAGCACGGCCTCGGTACGGTTGCGCGGCGCGACGTGCGGCACCCCGGTGTCCACTGTGGATGCGAGGGCGGGCAGGGCGCGGCGGTCCAGCTTGCCGGTCGGGCTCAGCGGCAGCGCGTCCAGCGTCACGAACGCGGCCGGCACCATGTACGCCGGCAGCCGTTCCAGCAGGAACGTGCGCAGCTCCAGGAGGTTCGGCTGCGCACCGGCACCGGGCACCAGGTAACCGACGAGCCGCCGGTGGCCGCCCTCGTCGTGCACCGCCGCCGCGGCCGCGGCGACCGAAGGGTGTGCGGTGAGCCAGTTCTCCACCTCGCCCAGCTCGATCCGGAAGCCGCGGATCTTGACCTGGTCGTCGACCCGGCCGAGGAACTCCAGCACCCCGTCCTGGCGCCAGCGGACCAGGTCGCCGGTCCGGTACAGCCGGCCGTAGGGCGAGCGCACGAACCGCTCCGCGGTCAGGTCCGGGCGGTTCCAGTACCCGCGGGCCACGCCGCCGCCACCGACGTACAGCTCTCCGGCCACGCCGGCCGGCATCGGGTTGCGGTCCGGATCCAGCACGTACACCGTGGTATTGGCGATCGGCCGGCCGATGGGGACGAACTCTCCGGTGCCGAGCTCGCTCGCCACGGGCCGGAACACCGTCGCGTCCACGGTCAGCTCGGTGGCGCCGTAGGCGTTCACCGCGGCACCCGGTTCGACGCGGTCGAGCAACGCGGCACAGTCGCTGGTACGCCAGCCCTCCGAGCCGACCGACAGCAACCGGAACGAGTCGAACCGGATGTTCCTGCGGACCGCTTCGTGCAGAAGCGCGTTCAGCAGGGACGGCACGATCTCCAGGACCGCCGGCCGGGTCCGCTCGATCAGGTCGACCAGCGCGGGCGGATCGGTGACCGTCTCGGTTGGACAGATCACGAGCGAGCCGCCGAAGGTCAGCGAGCGGATCACGTCGGCGACGAACAGGTCGACCCCGATGCCGGACACCGACAGCACCCGGGGCTTCAACTCGGTGAGCCCGTAGTCCTGGTCCCAGGCATGCGTGATGTGGCACAGGTTGGCGTGGTCCACCATGACCCCCTTCGGGGTCCCCGTGGTGCCCGAGGTGTAGATGACGTAGGCCAGGTTCTCTTGGGAGACAACGATGTCCGGCGCGGACCGGGACCCGCCGGGCAGGTCCTCCAGGCACACCGCGGTCGCGTCGTGCCCGGGCAGCCGGTCCAGCAACGCCTTCTCGGTGACGATCACCGCGGCCGAGGTGTCGGCGAGCACGAACGCCAGCCGCTCGGCCGGGTAATGCGGATCCAGCGGTACGTACACGCCGCCGGCCTTGAGCACGCCGAGCAGCCCGATGACCGCGTTGTGGCCGCGCTCGACGTACAGGCCGACGCGGACGCCCGGACCGACCCCGAGATCCGCGAGCCGGGCGGCGAGCTGGTTCGCCCGCGTGTCGAGCTCGGCGTAGGTCAGCGCCTCGGTGCCGTGCTCGACGGCGACCGCGTCCGGATGCTGCCGGACCTGGTCGGCGAACCGCTCGGGCAGGGTCCGGGTGTCCGGGTTCCCGACCTCGGTGCGGTTCCACTCGACGAGCATCCGGTGCAGCTCGGCGTCGCTCTGCATGGGCAGCTCGGCGAGCCGCCGCTCGGGATCGGCGAGCAGCCCGTCGAGCAGGATCGCCAGGTGCTCGCCGAGCCGCTCGACGGTGACCGCGTCGAACAGCTCCGGGTCGTAGTGCAGCAACAGGTGCAGCCGGTCGTCGGTGTGTGCGGTCAGGGTCAGCGGGTAGTTGGTGGCGTCGTCCTCCTCCATGTCCCGGACCCGCACGCCGACCCGGTCGAGCAGGTCGGGGTCGTACGGGTAGTTCTCGAACACCACGAGCGTGTCGAACAGGTTGGTGCCGCGCGGAACCTCGCTGACCGCCTGGACCTCGGCCAGCGAGACGTACTCGTACTGCCGCGCCTCCACCTGCTCGGCCTGCAGCGCACGCAGCCACGAGACGGCGTCGCGGGTGCCGTCGATCCGCACCCGGACCGGCAGCGTGTTGATGAACAACCCGACGATGTCGTCCACTCCGGACAGTTCGCCGGGTCGCCCGGAGACGGTGGCACCGAAGCACACGTCCTGTTCGCCACTGTGCCGGGACAGCAGAATGGCCCACAGTCCCTGCAGGATCGTGTTCACCGTCAGCTGGTTGCGCCGGGCCAGTTCGAACAGCCGCGCGGACTGCCCGCCGGGCACCGCGACCGGGACCTCGACGGCACCCTTCGCGCTGTGGGCCCGCACCGGTGGCCGGTCGAACGGCAGCCGGGTGGGTGCCTCGAAACCAGCCAGAGCGGCGCGCCAGTGCTCCGCCGCGGCGGCCCGATCCTGGCCGGCCAGCCATTCGACGTAGTCACGGAACGGGCGGCGCGGCAGGGCGGCCGGCTCGGTGCCACTGACCAGTCCGGTGTAGACGGACAGCGCCTCACCGGAGACGTCCGCCGTGCTCCAGCCGTCCAGCAGCAGGTGGTGCATGGTCTCCACGAGCAGTACCGAGTCGTCGGACAGTCGGGCGATGGCCATGCGCAGCAGTGGCGGCGCGGTGAGGTCGATGCCCGCGGCCCGGTCGGCTGCCAGGTACTCCGCCAGCGCCACCCGGCGCTGCTCAGCCGTCAGGTCACGCCAGTCGAACCGCGCGACCGGCAGCCGGACGTCCCGGTGGACCACCTGCACCGGCTCGGGTAGCCGCTCCCACGCGATCGCGGTGCGCAGTACCGGGTTCCGGTCGACGACCCGCTGCCAGGCCACGGCGAGCAGGTCGGGATCGGTCACCCCGTCGAGCACGGCGGAGGACTGGTTGAGGTAGACGTCGTCGTCCGGAGTGGACAGTGAGTGGAACAGCATGCCGCTCTGCATGGGCGTCAGCCGGTACACGTCCTCGACCGCGCGGCCGTCGCCCACCAGAAGATCCACTGTGGACTGATCCAGCCGGGCCAGCGGGAAGTCCGACGGCGTGGCACCGCCCGCACCGGGTTCCGCGCAGTGCCGGGCGATCTGCCCCAGGGCGGCCACCAGCCCGGTCGCCAGGCGCTCGATCGTCGCCTCGGTGTGCACGCCGGCCGCGTAGGTCCAGGAGAACGTGAGCCGGCCCTGCTCCACCATCCCGACGATGTCGATGAGGAACGGGCGGATCTCCCGCGGATCCTGGATCTCGCCGGACAGCTCGGAATGGCCGCGGAACAGGACGCCCTCGCTCATTCCGTCGACCTGGCCGTGATAGTTGAACGAGATCGCCGGCCGCACACCCGCGCCGGACCAGGCGGGGCTGAGGTAGCGCAACACGTCATAGCCGAGCCCGTTGCCGGGCACCGCCCGCAGCTGCTCCTTGACCGACTTGAGCACCTCACCCCAGCCATCCTCGGAAACGTCGAGCACGACCGGGAAGTGCGTGGTGAACCAGCCGACGGTGCGGCTGAGATCGATGTCGGAGAACAGCTCCTCGCGACCGTGCCCCTCCATGCCAACCAGCACGCGCCGCTCGCCGGTCCATTCGGACAGCACCCGGCCGAGCGCGCTGAGCAGCACGTCGTTCATCCGGGTCCGGTAAACCGGCGGCACCTCGTGCAGCAGCGCGGCCGTGGTCTCGGCGTCGACCGCCACGGTGACGGTCCGCTCGGAGCCGCTGCGGTTCTCCCCCGGCAGGTCGACCGGCACCGCCGCCGGCAGCTCGGCCGTGGCGGCCCGCCAGTAGTCGAGTTGATCATCGAGGCCACCGCTGGCGGCGAACTCGGCCAACCGGCGGGACCAGGCCACGAACGACGTCGTCCGGGGCTCCGGCTCGCGGCCCTGATACGCACTGTCCAGATCGGACAGCAGGATCCGCCACGACACGCCGTCGACGACCAGGTGGTGGATGCTGAGCAGCAGGAGCGAGGGCAATCCCTTGCCGCGCACGAACAGCACGGCCTTCGCCAGCGGCCCGCGGGCCAGGTCGAGGCTCGCGTTCGCGGCCGTGGCCAGCTCCTGGATGTCCTGATCCGTGGCGTCGACGGTCTCGAATACGGTGTTGTCCTCGCTGGGAGCGTTGACCTGCCGCCACCGGCCGTCCACCCGCTCGAACCGCATGCGCAGCGCGTCGTGGTGCGCCACCAGGGTTTCGAACGCCGTGCGTAGCCGCTCGGGGTCCACACCGCCGGCCAGCTCGAGGCAGACCGGCATGGCGTAGTGGTCGGGGTTGACCGTCTGCGTCTCGAAGAACCAGTGCTGGACCGGGGTCAGCGGCGCCGCGCCCGACACCGGCCCCTGCGGCTCGGCGGCCGGCACGTCCGGCGTCACCTCGGGCGCCAGCGCCGCAATGGTCTGCCGCTGGAACAGCTGCTTGGACGTCAGGCGCAGCCCGGCTCGCCGCGCCCGGGAAACCAGCTGGATGCTCAGGATCGAGTCGCCGCCTAGGTCGAAGAAGTTGTCCAGGACACCGACCCGGTCGACGCCGATCACCTCGGCCCAGATCCCGGCCAGGGCGTGCTCCACCTCGGTGCGCGGTGCGACGTAGGCATCCTCCAGCTCGGGCAGCCCCTCCGGGGCGGGCAGGGCACGGCGGTCGAGCTTGCCGGCCGGGGTCAGCGGCAGCTTGTCCAGCGGCACGAACGCGGCCGGCACCATGTACTCGGGCAGCCGTTCCTCCAGGTAGGTGCGCCACTCGGCGGCGGTCGGAGCCGCGCCGTCGCGCGGCACCACGTAACCGACCAGCCGGGTGCGGCCGCCATCGGTCAGCGCCGCCGCGGCGGCCGCGGCCACGGCCGGATGCGCCGCCAGCCAGTTCTCCACCTCGCCGAGCTCGACCCGGAAACCGCGGATCTTGACCTGGTCGTCGACCCGGCCGAGGAACTCCAGCACCCCGTCCCGCCGCCAGCGGACCAGATCACCGGTCCGGTACAGCCGGTCCGCGCTCCACGGCGACCGGATGAATCGCTCCGCGGTCAGGTCCGGGCGGTTCCAGTAGCCGCGGGCCACCCCGCCACCGCCGATGTAGAGCTCGCCGGGAACCCCGACCGGCACCAGCTCGCGGTTGGCGTCCAGCACGTAAACGGTGGTGTCGGCGAGCGGCCGGCCGATCGGAACGAACTCTCCGGTGTCCAGAGTGGACTGGTCAAGGGCTGGACGGTACACGGTGCCGTCCACGGTGGTCTCGGTCGCGCCGTAGGTGTTGACGGCGGCGGCCGGATCGACGCGACCGAGCAGCTCCACGCAGTCGCTCGTGCGCCAGCCCTCCGAGCCGACGGTGAGCATGCGCAACGAGTCCAGCCGGGTGCCCCGGCGCACCGCCTCCTGCAGCACCGCGTTCAGCAGGGTCGGCACGATCTCCAGGCCCGCCGGCCGGGTGCGCTCGATCAGGTCGAGCAGCGCCGGCGGGTCAGTCACCGTCCCGGTAGGACAGATCACCAGCGAGCCGCCGAACGGCAGGGACCGGAACACGTCGGCGATGAACAGGTCGACGCCGGTCCCGCACACCGACAGCACCCGAGGCTTGAGCTCGGTGAGCCCGTACTCCAGGTTCCAGGCCTTGATGATGTAGCACAGGTTGCGGTGCTCGATCATCACGCCCTTCGGCTTCCCGGTGGTGCCCGAGGTGTAGATGACGTACGCCAGGTTGTCTTTGGTGACAACGATCTCCGGCGGGCGGGCGGGCAGCCGGTCGAGCTCGGCGCGGTCCCGGTCGAGGCACACCACCGCCGTGTCCGGCGCCGGCAGCCGGTCCAGCAACGACTCCTGGGTGACGAGCACCGGCGCCGCCGTGTCGGACAGCATGAACGCCAACCGGTCTGCCGGGTATCGCGTGTCCAGCGGCACGTAGACCCCACCGGCCTTGAGCACGCCGAGCAGCCCGATCACGGCGTACAGGCCGCGCTCGACGAACACCCCCACCGGGACGTCCGGGCCGACCCCGAGCTCCCCCAGCCGGTGTGCGAGCCGGTTCGCCCGCGCGTCGAGCTCGGCGTAGGTGAGGACATCGGTACCGTGCTCGACGGCGACCGCGTCCGGCTGCCGCCGGACCCGGTCGGCGAACTCCTCGTGCGCCAGGCGGAAACCCGGACCGTCCGACGCGGTCCGGTTCCACTCGATCAGCAGCTGCTGACGCTCCACATCGGACAGCAGCGGGAGCCGGGCGACGGGGGTGGCCGGGCCGGCGGCGATGCCGTCGAGCAGCACGCGCAGGTGGCCGACCATCCGCTCGATGGTCGAGGCGTCGAACAGATCGGTGTTGTACTCGACGAAACCGGCGAGCCTGCCGTCCCGCTCGTAGAAGTCCAGCGACAGGTCGAACGCGGCCGCGGCGACCGGCGGCAGGAACTCCTCGATCCGCAGCCCGGGCAGGTCCAGGTCCCGGCTGGGATTGTTCTGCAGCGCCACCATCGCGGAGATCAGCGGGGTGCGGCTGAGGTCGCGTTCCGGCGCGAGCGCCTCCACCAGCCGCTCGAACGGCACCTGGTCGTGCGCGAACGCGTCCAGCACGGTGGCGCGCACCGCGGCGAGCAGGTCGGTGAACGGCAGCGAGCCGTCGACCTGGGAGCGCAGCACCAGGGTGTTGACGAAGAATCCGACCAGCCGCTCCAACTCGACGCGGTTCCGGCCGGAGGTCACCGTGCCCACCGCGATGTCCTGCTGGCCGGAGTAACGCGCGAACAGCACCTGCGTCGCGGCCACCAGCAGCATGAACGTCGTCACGCCCTGCTCGCGGCAGAGCTCGGTCAACCGTGCGGAAAGCGCAGCCGGCAGCGCGAACGGCAGCACGGCGCCGACCGGCCGGCGCACGGCGGGACGTGGCCGGTCGGTCGGCAGCTCCAGCGGATCGAGCCCACGCAGCTGCTGCTCCCAGTAGGCGATCCCGTCTTCGAGGGACCGGTCCCGTTGCCACACCGCGAAGTCCGCGTACTGCAGCGACAGCGGCGGCAGTTGCGCCGGCACGCCCCGGGTCGCCGCGGCGTAGAGCGTGCTCAGCTCGTCGGCGATGATCTCCATGGACCAGCCGTCGGTGATGATGTGGTGCAGGGTCAGCATCAGCACGTGCTCGTGCTCGGCCAGGCGCACCAGCAGCACCCGGAACAGCGGGCCCTCGCGCAGGTCGAACGGCTGGCGAAGCTCCGCGCCCAGCAACGGGTTCAGCTCCGCCTCGGTGGTCTCGACCAGTCGGACCGCCACGTCCGAGGGTGGGTGCACGAGCTGCACGCCGTGCCCGTCCACGGTGCCGAACGTGGTGCGCAGCGGCTCGTGCCGGGCGACCAGGCCGTTCAGGGCGGCGCGGAGGGCGGCTTCGTCCAGGTTTCCGGTCAGTCGCATCGCCGTGATCGTGTGGTACTCGGTGCTGCCCGGGTCGAGGTCGTCGAGGAACCACAACCGCTGCTGGGCGAAGGACAGCGGCAGCGGGCCGGCACGGTCCACGGTCGCGATCGGATCGTCCGCGGCCGTGCCGGTGCCGGCGATGGTCCCGGCCAGCCCGGTGATCGTCGGCGTGTCGAAGAGCTGGCGGGGTGACAGGGGCTTGCCGAGCACCGCGCGGATTCGGGACGTCACGCCGATGCTCAGGATGGAGTCGCCGCCCAGGTCGAAGAAGTTGTCCTCGACGCCGATCCGGTCCAGACCGAGCACCTCGGACCAGATGGCGGCCAGCGCCTGCTCGGTGGCATTGCGCGGAGCCACGTAGCATGCGTCCCCATCCGGGCGGCCCTCGGGGGCCGGCAGGGCGCGCCGGTCGATCTTGCCGGTCGGGGTCAGCGGCAGCTCGGCCAGCGCCACGAACGCGGACGGCACCATGTAGCCGGGCAGCGAGCTGCCCACGAACGCGCGCAGCTCCGCGGTGCTCGGCGCGGAACCGTTGGTGGAAACCACATAGCCGACGAGCTGGCGCACGCCGGGGCGGTCCTCGCGCACGGTCACCGCGGCCCGCGCCACGCCGTGGTGGGCCTCCAGCGCGGCCTCGATCTCGCCCAGCTCGATCCGGAACCCACGGATCTTCACCTGATCGTCGGCCCGGCCCAGGAACTCCAGGTTTCCGTCCGGCCGCCAGCGCGCCAGATCACCGGTCCGGTAGAGGCGTTCCGAGGCGTCCCAGGGCGCCGGCAGGAACCGACGCGCGGTCAACTCGGGTGCGTTCCAGTACCCGCGCGCCACCCCGCCGCCGGCGACGAACAGCTCCCCCGGAACTCCGACCGGCACCGGGCGCAGGTCGCGGTCCAGCACATACACGCGCATGTTGGGCAGGGGCCGGCCGATGGGGACGAAAGTGCGATGAAGGCGGCCTTCGGGACGTTCAATGCCCTGAAGGCCGCCTTCATCGCACTCGACCCCCGTCGCGTCGACCGTGGTCTCAGTGGCCCCGTAGGCGTTGACCACCAGCGTGTCCGGCCCGACATGCCGGAGCAGCTCGGCGCAGTCGGCCACGCGCCAGCCCTCGGAGCCGACGGACAGCAGCCGCAGCGAGTCGAGCCGGATCCCACGGTGCGCGGCCTCCTCGACCACCGCCTTGGCCAGCGACGGGCTGATCTCCAGGGCGTTCGCCCCGGTCCGCTCGATGAGGTCGAGCAAGGCGGGCGGGTCGGTGACGACCTCGGTGGGGCAGACCACCAGGCAGCCGCCGAAGAAGACCGAGCGGAGCAGATCGGCGAAGAACAGGTCGACGGAGATGCTGGCCACGCAGGCGAACCGCGGCCGCAACTCGCTCAACCGGTAGGCGGACTCCCAGGCGTGGGCGACCCACCACAGGTTGCGGTGCTCGATCATCACGCCCTTCGGGGTGCCGGTCGAGCCGGAGGTGTAGACCACATAGGCCAGGTCGTCCGGGGTCACACCGGCCCGCGGCGGGGTCGCCGGGTGCAGGGCGATCGTGGACCGGTAGTGGTCGAGCCGGACGAGCGTGGCGCCGTGCTCGCCGAGCCGGCCGGCCAGCGCGGACTCGGTGACCACCACCGGCGCGGCGGTGTCGGCCAGCATGAGACCCAGGCGCTCGGCGGGAAACTCGGGGTCCAGCGGCACGAACGCCCCGCCGGCCCGGAGCACGCCGAGCATCGCCACCACCACGTCGAGGCCGCGCGGCAGGCAGATCCCCACCGGCACGCCCGGCGCCACACCGAGCCCGGTCAGGTGGTGGGCCAGCCGGTTGGTCCGCTCGTCCAGCTCGGCGAACGTGAGCGAGTCCGGTCCACTGATCACCGCGGTCTCGTGCGGCCGGGCGGACACCTGGCGGGCGAACAGGTCGTCAATGCACCGGGCCGGCGGGAACTCCTCGGCAGTGCCGTTCCACCCGGCCAGCAGCCGGCGCTCGGGCTCGGTGAGCATCGACACGGCGGCAAGGCTCGCCGGCTCGGCGGCGAACCCGAGAAGCAGCGTGCGGAGGTGCTCGAGGATCCGCTCGGCCGTCGCGCGGTCGAACAGCGCCGGATCGTAGCCCAGCGCCAGGTCGAGGTCCCGGCCGGCGTGCGCGACCAGGCTGAGCGGGTAGTTGGTGCTCTCCACGGCGTCGAACTCCCGCACCGCGAGGCCGAGCCGGCCGGCTTCGTCGGCGTCGTACGGGTAGTTCTCGAACACCACGATGCTGTCGAACAGGTTGGCCTCGCGCGGCACCTCGCTCCAGGAGCGCAGCTGCGCCAGCGAGACGTGGTCGAACTGGCGCGCCTCGACCTGCCCGTCCTGCACGGAACGCAGCCACGCCAGCGGATCCCGGTCGCCGTCCACGGTCAGCCGCACCGGCAGCGTGTTGATGAACAGGCCGACGATGGTGTCGACGCCGGGAAGCTCCGCCGGCCGCCCGGACACCGTTGCGCCGAAGCAGACGTCGGATTCGCCGCTGTACCGGGACAGCAGCATCGCCCAGGCGCCCTGCACCACCGTGTTGACGGTCAGCCGGTGCTGCTTGGCGAACGCGTACAGCTCCGCCGCGTCGCCCTCGCCGAGGCGCAGCGCGATCTCCTCGGTGGAGCGCGCCTCGTGCACCCCGCCGGGCGCCCGGTCGAACGGCAGCGGGGTCGGCCCGGAAAGTCCATTGAGGACACTGCGCCAGTACTCCCCGGCGGCGTCGCCGTCCCGAGTGGACAGCCAGCTGAGGTAGTCACGGAACGGGCGCCGGGCCGGCGGAAGGTACCCGGCGCCGCCGGCGTACTCCCCCAGCACCTCGGACAGGATCTGGGTGCAGCTCCACCCGTCCAGCAGCACGTGGTGCGACGACCACAGGACGCGGACGCTGGCGTCGGACAGCCGGATGACGGTCAGCCGCATGAGCGGCGGGGCGGCGAGGTCGATGCCTTCGGCGCGGTCCCGGGCAAGCACGGCGCGGAACCCGTCCCGCTGCTCGGGCTCGGGCCGGTCGCGCCAGTCCAGGTGGGTGACCGGCAGCCGCGCCTCCCGGTGCACGACCTGGAGCGGCTCGCGCAGCCCGTCCCACACGATGGCCGTGCGCAGCACCGGAATCCGGCTCGCCACCCGCTGCCAGGCCTCGCCGAGCGCGGCCGGATCGGTGACGCCGTCCAGGGTCAGCCCGAACTGGTTGGCGTACACGTCAGAGTCCGGTTTGGACAGTGAGTGGAACAGGATGCCGCTCTGCATGGGCGTGAGCGGGTACACGTCGCTGATCGACTTTCCGTCGCCGGCGACGCGGTCCACGGTGCGCTGGTCCAGCCGGGCCAGCGGGAAGTCGGACGGCGTGCAGCCACCGGCGCCGGGTTCCGCGCAATGGTCGACGATCCGGTTCACCGCGTCCACCACACCGGTGGCCAGCCGCGTGATCGTCTCCTCGTGGTGCACCGCGGTCGAGTAGAGCCAGCGGAACTCCAGCTCGCCGTCCTCCACCACCGCGATCACGTCCAGCAGGTGGGCGCGCTCCTGCCCGGGATCGTGGTCCGGGCTGGAGTCCGGAAGCCGGCGGCGGATCAGCTCGCCCGGCGCGGTGTCGAACCGGCCCAGGTAGTTGAAGCTGACCGCCGGGTGCGGCCCGGCCGCCAACCCCGCGCAGTACCGCAGCACGCCGTATCCCAGGCCCCGCCCGGGAACCGCGCGGAGCTGCTCCTTCACCGACGTCAGCAGCGCGCCCCAGTCACCGTCGGAGATGTCCAGCACGACCGGATGGAGCGTGGTGAACCAGCCGACCGTGCGGGACAGGTCGACATCGTCGAACAGGTCCTCCCGCCCATGGCCCTCCAGCGCGACCGGCACCCGCCCGCGCCCGGTCCACCGGCCCAGCACCCGGCCCAGCGCGGCCAGCAGCACGTTGTCGGTGCGCGTCCGGTACACAGTGGACACGTCCTGCAGCAGCGCCCGGGTGCGCTCGGCGTCCAGCCGGGCGGTCACCACCCGCGTGCTCGCCACGGTGTTCGCCCCCGCCGCGTCCACCGGCAGATCCGGGTCCACCCGGCCGCCCAGCTCGGCCCAGTAGTCCCGCTCCCCGTCGAACCCGCCCTCGGCCGCGCGCCCGGTCAGCCGCCGCGCCCACCGCTGGACCGATGTCGACCGCGGCCCGAGGTTCGCCGACTTGTCGCGGGTAGTTCCCGCGACAAGTGGGACCTGTCGTGGGTAGTTCCCGCGACAAGTCGAGCCGTAGGCGAGCTCGAGGTCGGTGAGGAGGATCCGCCAGGACACCGCGTCCACCACCAGATGGTGTGCGGTCAGCAGCAGCTGCCGGCCGCCGATCAGGGCGGCGCGGAACACCGGCCCGGCGGCCAGATCCAGGCCGGCCTTCACGTCTTCGACCTGGTCTACAGTGGACAGCCGGTCGAACGCGGCCGGCTCGACCGGGGCGACGTGTTGCCGCCATTGGCCGTCCTCGATCACGAACCGGGTCCGCAGCGCGTCGTGCTGCTCCACCAGTGCGTCCAGCGCCGCGCGGAGGGTGGCCTCGTCGAACCCGGCCGCCAGCTCCAGGAGCACGGACTGGTTGTGGTGCGCGGGGTTGACCGTGACGGTGTCGAAGAACCAGTGCTGGATGGGGGTGAGCGGTACGTCGCCGGTCACCGGCCCCTCGCCGGCCGGGGTGATCTCCTCGACGGACAGTTCGGCGGCGAGATCGGCGATGGTCTGCCGGAGGAACATGGCCTTCGAGGTCAGCGCCAGCCCGGACTGCCGGGCCCGGGACACCACCTGCAGGCTCAGGATCGAGTCGCCGCCGAGGTCGAAGAAGTTGTCCTGCACGCCGACCCGCGGCACGCCGAGGGCCTCGGCCCAGATCCCGGCCAGCGCCTGCTCGACCGGGGTGCGCGGCGCGACGTAGGCGCCGTCCAGCTCGGGCCGCCCCTCGGGCGCCGGCAATGCCCGGCGGTCCAACTTTCCGTTGCCGGTCAACGGAAGCTCCGGCAGCGTCACGAACGCGGCCGGCACCATGTACCCCGGCAGCTCGCCCGAAAGGAACGCGCGCAGCTCGCTGGCGCTCGGCGCGGCCTCCCCGGCCGGCACCACGTAACCCACCAGACGCCGGTCGCCCGGGCCGTCCTCCCGCACGATCACGGCGGACTGCGCCACGCCGGGATGCCGCTGCAACGCCGCCTGCACCTCGCCCAGCTCGATCCGGAACCCGCGGATCTTGACCTGGTGATCCGTGCGGCCCAGGTACTCCAGGTTTCCGCCGGACGTCCACCGCGCGAGGTCGCCGCTGCGGTACATCCGCTCCCCGGGTGCGCCGTACGGGTTCGCCACGAACCGGGCCGCGGTCAACCCGGGACGGTTCAGGTAACCCCGCGCCAACCCCGGCCCCGCCACGTAAAGCTCGCCGGGCACGCCCTCCGGCACCGGGCGGAGCGCCGCGTCCAGCACGTACATCCGGAGGTCCGGCATCGCGGTGCCGACCATGCTCCCGGTCGCCCGCCGCGCGAGCTCCCGGTCCAGGGCCAGGTACGACACGTGCACGGTGGTCTCGGTGATGCCGTACATGTTGACCAGCACCGGCGCGTCGTCGGCATGCCGCTCGTACCAGTCGCCCAACCGGGCCAGATCCAGCGCCTCACCGGCGAACACCGCCTGGCGCAGCGCGAGCTGCCGGCCGAGCTCGGGGTTCTCCCGGTCGGCGCGGACGAGCTGGTAAAACGCCGACGGCGTCTGGTTGAGCACGGTGACCCGCTCGCGCACCAGCAGCTCGAGGTAGTCCTCCGGCGAGCGGTTGACCCCGGGCGGCACGACGACGAGCCGCCCGCCGTGCAGGAACGCCCCCCACAGCTCCCACACCGAGACGTCGAACGCGTAGGAGTGGAACAGGGTCCACACGTCGTCGGGGCCGAAGCCGTAGTACGGGCGCGTGGTCCGCAGCAGCCGCACCACGTTGGCGTGCGTGACCGCGACGCCCTTGGGCCGCCCGGTCGACCCGGAGGTGTAGATCGTGTAGGCCAGGTTGTCCGGAACCGTGCGGACCTCGGGCGGCGTGGCCGGCAGTTCGTCCACAATGGACCATCCGGTGTCCAGGCACACCGTGCTGACGTCCGCGGCGGTGAACCGGTCGCGCAGCGCGTCCTGGGTGAGCAGCACCCGAACCCCGGAGTCCGCCAGGATGTACGCCACACGGTCGGCCGGCTGCTCGGGGTCGAGCGGCACGTACGCGCCGCCGGCCTTGAGCACGCCGAGCAGCCCGACCACCAACTCGAGGCTCCGTTCTACGCACACGCCCACCAGAACGTCCGGCCCGACTCCTTGAGAGACAAGGAAATGTGCCAGCTTGTTGGCCCGCTCGTCCAGCTCGGCGTAGCTGAGGCCCGCGCCCTCGAACGTCAGCGCGGTCGCGTCCGGGGTCCGCGCGGCCTGTGCGGCGAACCGCTCGTGCAGGCACTCCCGCACCGGCGCCGTGAGCTCGGCGGGGTTCCAGTCCACCAGAACCTGCCGCCGCTCCGCCCCGGTCAGCACCGGCAGATCCCGCACGGGGGTGGCCGGGTCGGTGACGATTCCCTCCAGCAGCACCAGAAGGTGCCCGACCATCCGCTCGACCGTCGCCTCGCCGAACAGGTCCGTGCTGTAGCTGAACAGGCCGGACAGCGCCCCGTCCCGCTCCCGGAAGTCGACCATCACGTCGAAGCTGGCCGCGGACACCGGCGGCACGAACTCGGTGATCCGCAGTCCCGGCACCTCAAGCGTGCGGGCCGGGGTGTTCTGCAGCACGACCAGCGCCTGCACCAGCGGCGTCCGGCTCGGATCCCGCTCCGGTTGGAGGATCTCCACCAGCTTCCCGAACGGCACCTCGTCGTGCGCGAACGCGTCCAGCACGGTCGAGCGCACCCGCGTCAGGAGCTCGGTGAACGGTAGGGAGAAGTCCACATCGGAGCGTAAGGCCACGGTGTTGACGAAGAACCCCACCAGGTTCTCCAGCTCCGCACGGTTCCGGCCCGATGTCACCGTGCCCACGGTGACATCGGGCCGACCGGTGTACCGGGCGAACAGCGCCTGCACGGCCGCCACCAGAACCATGAACAGTGTCGCGCCCGATTCATGGCCCAGCTGCGCCAACCGCCCGGTCAACCCGGCAGGAACCTCGAAGGGAAGAATCGCGCCCGCCGACGTCCGCACCGCGGGGCGCGGCCGGTCCGTGGGCAGTTCCAGCACGGGGACACCGTCAAGCTGCCGCTGCCAGTACTCGATGCCCGCGTCCACTGCCCGGCCGGCCAGCCGCTCCCGCTGCCAGGCCGCGAAGTCGGCGTACCGCACCGGAATCGCCGGCAGCCCGGCCGGCTGGCCACTGAGCTCAGCGGTGTACAGCACACCCAGCTCGGCGATGATCAGCCCGATCGACCACCCATCGGTGATCATGTGATGCATGTTCAGCAGCAGCCGGTGTTCCCGCTCATCCAGCCGCACCAGCAGCGCCCGGAACACCGGGAGCCGGCGCAGGTCGAACCGGCGCGCCAGCTCCTCGCGCAACACCTCGTCCAGTGCCTCCGGGGAATCCGAGAGATCCACGACCGGCAGCGACACCTCGTGCGTCGGGTTGACCACCTGCACGCCCCGCCCGTCCACCGAGTCGAACGTGGTGCGCAGCGACTCGTGCCGGGCCACCAGCGCGGTCAGCGCCGCCCGCAACGCCGCGACGTCCAGTTCGCCGGAAAGCCGCAGACCGCACGGGCTGTGGTACTCGACGCTGTCCGGCTCGAACTCGTCGAGGAACCACAACCGTTGCTGCGCCAGCGACATCGGCAGCTCGTCACCCAGAACCGGCGTGATGTCCGGGTCAGCTGGGGAACCCGCGACGCGACCGGCCAGCTGCTGGCGGACCAGCTCGCGGACCTCCGGGGGTAGGGCCGCGAGCCGGTCGTCGCGCGCGGGCTGAACATCCATCGCAGTTCTCCCGATCAGTGATCAGTGGGTCGTTTGAGCTGGTTCCCAGCGCCACGCGCGGGTAGGGAGCCCCAAACAGTGATCTTGTGGACGGTGATCACCATTTGTGGACGAAAGTGCTTGATTTCCACCCATTTCCGTCCCGAAACGGTGATCATGAACCTCACGGCCACCCCAACACTCCCTAATTGCGCTCGCTCGCGAGCCGTTCGCCGGCCGCCGCCTCGTACTGGGCCAGGATCAGGTCTTCCAGCCGGCCGGCCAGGGCGGCGACGGTCGGGGCCTCGAAGATCACCCGGGGCGACAGCTCAACGCCGAACGCACGGCGCACCCGGGAGGCGAGCCGCAGGCTCACGATGGAGTCGCCGCCCAGCAGGAAGAAGTCGTCTTCGACGCCGACCCGGGACGCGCCGAGCAGCTCCGACCAGATGCCGGCCAGCGCCTCCTCGGTCGGGGTGCGCGGCGCGACGTGGCCGTCCCCGTTTTCGCCCGGCTGCTCGAGCTTCGCCAGGGCGGCCTGGTCGATCTTGCCGTTCGCGTTGAGCGGCAACCGGTCCAGCGCCACGATTTGGGCCGGCACCATGTAGCCGGGCAACCGCTCGGCCAGCCAGCCACGCATCTCGGCGGTGTCGACGGCCGGTGCCACGAACGCGGCCAGTTGGGTGCGGCCGGACTCCCGCCGGACCTGCACCACGGCCTCGGTCACCCCGGGACACGCCCGCAGCGCCACCTGGATCTCGCCCAGCTCGATCCGGAACCCGCGCACCTTCACCTGGTTGTCCGCCCGGCCCTGGAACTCCAGGTCGCCGGCGCGGCCCCAGCGGACCAGGTCCCCGGTGCGGTAGAGCCGGCCGCCCGAGCCGAACGGGTCGGCCACGAACCGTTCCGCGGTCAGCCCCGGCCGGCCGACATATCCCCGCGCCAGGCCGGTTCCGCCGAGGTACAGCTCCCCGGTCACGCCGGCCGGCACCGGCCGCAGGTATGGATCCAGCACATAGGCCAGCGTGTTGTCCATGGGCAGGCCGATCGGCGCGATCCCGGCCCGGGCCTGCTCAACCGTCATCTCCCGGCAGGTCGCGTAGGTGGTGCACTCGGTCGGCCCGTAGACGTGGAACGCCACGGTGTCCGGGCAGTGCTCGAGCACCCGGGCGAACGCCCGTGGTGAAGCCGCCTCGCCGCCGGTCCAGACCTCGTACACCCCGTTGAAGCAGTCCGGCTGCTCGTCGGCCAACAGGTTGAACAGCGCCGTGGTGACGAACACCGTGGTGAGGCCGTGCTCGGCGACCATTCGCCTGACCAGCGCGGCGTCCACATCGGACGGTGGGACCACGATCCGGCCGCCGTTCAGCAGCGGCGTCCAGATCTCGTAGGTGGACGCGTCGAACGCCTGGGGTGAATGGAAGGGCACGCACTGGTGCGCGGGCGACCGCAGCCGGTGGTCCCACGCCAGGCTCACCACGCCTCGGTGCGTGACGCCCACGCCCTTCGGCTGTCCGGTCGAGCCGGAGGTGAACATCAGGTACGCCAACCGGTCGGGTTCGATGGTCAGGCCGGGGTCGCTCTCCGGCTGCCGGTCCAGGTCGGGCTCCTCGTCCACGACGATCACCGGTAGGTCCCCCGCCCGGCCGCGCGTCGCCTTGTCCGTCAGCACCACCGCCGCCCCGGTGTCCTCGAGGATCAGCCGGGTGCGTTCCGCCGGGTTACTCGGGTGCAGCGGCACGTACACGCCACCGGCCTTGAGGATCGCCAGGAACGCCACCAATGGGTTCGCGGAACGGTCGAACAGCGTGGCCACCCGCGACTCGGCGCCGACGCCCCGCGTGATCAGCAGGTGCGCCAACCGGTTCGCCCGCGCGTTCAGCTCCGCGTAGGACAGGGTCTCGGCGGCGGACACGGCGGCGACCGCGCCCGGGGTGCGCCGCGCCCACTCCTCGAACAGCTCCGGCACGGCCCGGGCCGGATAGGCGGTGGTGGTCTCGTTGCACCCCTCGACGAGCCGCCGGTGATCCCGTTCCGGGAGCAGCGGAACCATACACAGTGGACGGTCGAGGTCGGCGACCATCCCGTCCAGCAACACGGTCAGGCTCTCGCCGAGCCGCCGCACGGTCCGCTCGTCGAACAACTCCGGGTCGTAGCGCAGCACGAACGACAACCCGCCGTCGGCGTACACCACGAGGTTCAGCGGGTAACCGGTGACCTCGACCCCGCTCACCTCACCGAGCCGCGGCCCGTGCCCGTTCGTCGGCGCCTTGTCGATCGGGTAGTTCTCGAACACCACGATGCTGTCGAACATGCCGGCGCCCCGCTCGAGACCCGCGACGGCCTGCATCCGGGTGAGCGCGAGGTAGTCGAACTGGCGGGCGCGCACCTGCTCGGCCTGCAGGTCGTGCAGCCACGCCCGCACCGGGCGCGGACCGTCCACAGTGGTCCGAACCGGCAGCGTGCTGATGAAGATGCCGGCGATGCCGGCGGCACCGGTGAGCCCCGCCGGGCGCCCGGACACCGTGGCACCGAAGCACACGTCGGGTTCGCCGCCGTGCTCGGCCAGCAGCAGCGCCCACCCGCCCTGCACGAGCGTGTTGAGGGTCAGCCCGTTGCGCCGCGCGCATTCCGTGACGCGCGTGGCGAGCCCGGCCGGCAGGCTCAGCTCCTGCCACCCGGTCGCGCGCGGCTGGTACCCCGGTGCCGGCGTCCGGTCGTAGGGCAGCCGGGTCGGCGAGCCGAGGCCGGACAACGTGCCCCGCCAGTACTCCTCCGCGGCCGCCTCGTCCTGATCCCGCAGCCAGGCGACGTAGTCCCGGAACGGCCGCCGTACCACCGGTGTCGCTCCCGCGTAGCCGGCGAGCACGTCGGACAGCACGTGGAACGCGCTCCAGCCGTCCAATAGAAGATGATGGAACGTCCATACGAGACAGACACGGTCACCGGTGACCTGAATGATCGCCACCCGGGTCAGCGGCGCCCGGGTCAGGTCCATGCCCATGGCCCGGTCGTCTGCCAGCAGCCGGCGCAGCCGGTGCCGCCGCTCGGCTTCGGACACGCCGCGCCAGTCGAGGAGCACGACCGGCAGCCGCACCTCACGCTGGACGATCTGCTGTGGACGATCCAACCCCTGCCAGGCCGCCGCCGTGCGCAGGATGGGGGTCCGGTCGACGACCCGCTGCCACGCCTCGGCCAGCGCCCGGGCGTCGGTGACGCCGTCCACCTCGACGTCGAGCTGGGCCAGGTACACGCCGGCGTCCGGGGTCATCAGCGAGTCGAACAGCATGCCGCTCTGCGTGGGCGTGAGCGGGTAGATGTCCTCGACGCCCAACCCCGCCAGTGAGTCCACAGTGGACTGATCCAGCCCGGCCAGCGGGAAGTCCGACGGCACGAACGCACTCGCGCCGTTGTCCGCGCTGTCCCGCACGATTCCGCGCAGCGCCCAGCACAGCTCGCCGGCCAGCCGCCGCACGGTCTCCTCGCGGTGCAGGTTCTCCGAGTAGTACCAGGTGAACTCCAGCCGGCCGGCCCGCACGGCGCCGACCACGTCCAGCTCGTGCAGCCGGGTGTCCGCCGGATCCTGGTGCAGATCCAGCTCGGACACCGTGCGGTACCGGCCTTCTCCGGGCCCGGCGTCGAAACGGCCCAGGTAGTTCAGCCCGACACGGGGATGCGGGTCGTCCGCCAGCTCGCCGGCGAGGTAGCGCAGCGCGCCGTAGCCGAGTCCGCGCCGCGGGACCGACCGCACGGCCTCCTTGACCGAGCGGAGCAGGTCGTCCCAGCCGGCGTCTGCGGGCGTGTCCACGGCCAGCGGGTAGTACGCGGTGAACCAGCCGACCGTGCGGGTCAGGTCGACGCCGTCGAACAGGTCCTCGCGCCCGTGGCCCTCCATCGCGATCAGCACCCGGTCCCGGCCGGTCCACCCGGTCAGCACCCGGCCAAGGGCGGCCAGCAGCACGTCGGTGAGCTCCGCGCGGTAGGCCCGCGGAACGTCCCGCAGCAGCGCCCGGGTGGTGGCGGTGTCCAGCTCGATCCGCACGGTTCGGGTCGACCCGGCCGTGTTCGGGCCTGAGCCGTCCCGCGGCAGCCACGGATCCGCCTTCCGGTCCGGATGCGTCCAGTACGCCAGCTCGCCGTCCACGCCGTCCTGCGTCAACCGGCGCGCCCAGTCCCGGAACGAGGTCGTCCGGGCACCGAGGTCGATCGCCGCGCCCGAACCGGCCTGACGGTAGGCGGTGGCGAGGTCGTCCAGCAGGATGCGCCACGACACCCCGTCCACCACCAGGTGGTGCGCCACGATCAGCAGCCGGTTCGCCCGCCGGTCGAGCACGAACCGGATCAGCGGGCCGTGCTCCAGATCCATCGGGCCCAGGAATGCGATGAATGAGTCATTCACTGCGTCGGGCGCACTGAATGAGTCATTCATCGCATCAGCCGCCACGTTGACCTGCCGCCACTGCCCGTCCACGCGGGTGAAGCGCAGGCGCAGCGCGTCGTGGTGCGCCACCACGGCGTGCACCGCGGCCCGCAGCGCCGCCTCGTCCACCTCGCCGGCCAGCTCCACGGTGAGGAACTGGTGGAACACCCCGGGCACGGTGAGCCGCTCGAAGAACATGCGCTGGATCGGGGTCAGCGGCACGTCCCCGGTCACCGGCCCGCTGGCAGTGCCCTTCCCCGCCGCGTCCACGGTGACCCGCTCGGCCAGCGTGGCGACGGTCTGCGCCAGGAACAGGTCCTTGGAGTGCAACCACAGCCCGGCCTGCCGGGCCCGGGACACGAGCTGGATGGCCAGGATCGAGTCCCCGCCGAGCGCGAAGAAGTTGTCCTCCACGCCGACCCGCTCCACGCCGAGCACCTCGGCCCAGATGGCCGCCAGCCGCTCCTGCACCGGATCGGCGGGTGCCACGAAACCGGTCTCCGGGAGGGAGTCCGGCGCCGGCAGCGCCCGCCGGTCGATCTTCCCGTTGGCCGTCATGGGGAGCTCGTCGAGCACCAGGAACGCCGAGGGCACCATGTAGACCGGCAGCGACTGCGCGACGAACGCGGTCAGCCCGGCAATGTCCACAGTGGACCCATCGGCCGGCACCAGGTAGCCGACCAGGCGCTTGTGTCCCGGCTTGTCCTGCCGGGCCAGCACGACGGCCTTGGCCACGCACGGATGCTTGGCCAGCACCGTCTCGATCTCGCCCAGCTCGACCCGGTAGCCGCGGATCTTGATCTGGTTGTCCAGCCGCCCGACGAAGTCCAGGTTCCCGTCCGGGAGCCAGCGGACCAGGTCGCCGGTCCGGTACAGCCGCGCGTCTTCGTCGGGGCTGAACGGATCGCGGACGAACCGCTCGGCGGTCAGCTCCGGCCGGCCGGCGTAGCCCCGGGCCAGGCAGTCGCCGCCGATGTGCAGCTCGCCGGGAATCCCGATGGGCACGGGGTTTCCGTGCGCATCGAGCACGTACAGCCGGGTGTTGGCGATGGGCGCGCCGATCGGCGGCAGCACACCGGCCGGCGCGCTCCCCTCGTCGGCCACGTCCACCCCGGTCACCAGCACGGTCGCCTCGCTGGGGCCGTAGTGGTTGACGAACCTCAGCGCGGAGCCCGGGCGCGGCCGGCGGCGCAGCACGTCGGCGCCGGTCATCAGCACCCGCAGCCGGGTCGGCACCCGCTTCAGCTCGTCCAGCACCGCGTCGATCCGCGGCGTGGGCACGAGCGTGATCGTCACGTCCAGGTCGGCGAACCACCGGACCAGGTCACGCGGATCGGCCAGGACGTCCTTGGTGGCCACCGCGACCCCGGCGCCGGCGACGAGGCTGCCCCAGACCTCCAGCGCCACCGGGTCGAACCCGACCGACACGATCTGCGCGCCCCGGTCCGCCGGCGTGATCCCGTAGTGCGCCCGGTACCAGGTGGCGAGGTTGACCACGGAGCGGTGCTCGACCTGCACGCCCTTGGGCTGCCCGGTCGAGCCGGAGGTGTACACCAGATAGGCCAGGTTCCGCGGCCCCACCGCCGTTCGCGGCGCGTCCGCCCGGGCGTGCCCGCCGATCAGCACCGTGTCCACATCGGACGGTGGCAGCTGGTCCAGCATCGCGGACTCGGTCAGCACCACCGGCATTGCGGTGTCGGCGATGATGTAAGCCAGCCGCTCGGGTGGCAGCTCGGGGTCGAGCGGCACGTACGCGCCGCCGGCCTTGAGCACGCCCAGCAGGCCGACGACGAACCCGGGGCCGCGCTCCAGGAACACACCGACCGGCACGTCCGGCCCGACGCCAAGACTCGCGAGCCGGTGCGCCACCCCGTTGGCCCGCCCTTCCAACTCGGCGAACGTCAGGCTCTCCGTGCCGCAGGCCACGGCGACGCCCTCGGGCCGGCGCCGGGTCTGCTCGGCGATCAGCTCGTGCAGGCACCGGTCCGCGGGGAACGGCATGGCGGTGCCGTTCCACTCGACGAGCACCCGGTGGCGCTCGGCCCCGGTCAGCAGCGGCAGGTCGGACAGCGGCCGGGTCGGGTCGGTGAGCACGCCGTCCAGCAGCACCAGCAGGTGCCCGGCCAGGCGCTCGACGGTCGCGGCGTCGAACAGGTCGGTGTTGTACTCGATCACCGCGGTGAGCGCGCCGGCGGACTGGGTGAACTCGATGTCCAGGTCGAAGATCGCCGAGACCTTCGGCAGCTCGATCTCCGCGCAGTCCAGGCCGTCCAGCGCGATCGGGCCCATGGGCGCGTTGTGCAGCGCCACGATGACCTGGGCCAGCGGCGTGCGGCTCGGGTCGCGGTCCGGGCACAGCTCGTCCACCAGCCGCTCGAACGGCACGTCCTGGTGGGCGAACGCGCCGAGCACGGTTTCCCGCACCTGGCCCAGAAAGTCCGCAAAGGACAGATCGGCGGCCACGTCCGACCGGAGCACCAGAGTGTTGATGAAGCAGCCGATGAGACCCTCGAGCTCGGGCCGGTTGCGCCCGGACATCGCGGTGCCGACGACCACGTCGCGCTGCCGGCAGTACCGGGCGAGCAGCACCTGGCAGGCCGCCACCAGCACCATGAACAGCGTGGCGCCGGTGCGCCGGCCCAACTGCCGCAGCCCGGCGGTGATCCCGTCCGGGACGGCGAACCGGTGCGCCGCGCCCGCGGTGGTCTTCACCGCCGGGCGCGGCCGGTCGGTGGGCAGCTCCAGCGGCGCGAGATCGTCCAGCCGGTCGCGCCAGTACCGCAGCTGCCCGTCCAGCGCCTCGTCGGTGAAGACCCGGCGCTGCCACACCGCGAAGTCGTGGTACCGCACCGGAAGCGGAGCCAGCCCGGCGTCCCGGTGGCGCCGCGCCGCGCGGTAGAGCGCACCCAGCTCGTTCGCGAGCACGCCCATGGACCAGCCGTCGATGACCGCGTGGTGCATGCTGAGCACCAGCACGTGGTCGTGGATGTCCTGACGCACCAGCAACATCCGGAACAGCGGCCCGCGCCGCAGGTCGAACGGGCGGTTCGCCTCCTGGCGGAGCAACCGGTCCAGGCCCTCCGCGCGCTCGTCTTCCTCCAGCTCGAGCAGGTCGGCGGCGGCCACCGGAAGGTCCACTTCGGACCCGGTCACCGCGGTCGGGCGCCCATCCACGACAGTGAACGTGGTACGCAGCGGCTCGTGCCGGGCCACCAGCTCGCGGCAGGCCACCGTCAGCGCCTCCACGTCCAGCTCGCCGCGCAGCCGCACGCCGTGGCAGACGTTGTACTCCACGGCGTCCGGCGCGAACTCGTGCGAGAACCAGAACCGCTGCTGCGCAAAGGAAAGCGGCAGATCAGCGTCGTCCGCTACCGGCTCGATCCGCTCCTGCGCCCCGGTGTCCCGTCCGGTGAGCCGGGTGGCCAGCGCGGCCACCGACGGCGTGTCGAACAGCGCCTTCGCCGGGAGGTCGACACCCAGCCGGGAGCGGACCCGGGACAGCACCCGGACGCCGAGCAGCGAGTCGCCGCCTAGGGCGAAGAAGTCGTCCGTGGCGCCGACCCGGTCCAGGCCGAGCACCTCGGCATAGATCGCCGCCAATGCCTCCTCGGCCGGGTTCGCCGGGGCGACGTGATCCCTGTCCGGGCCGGTGGGCGCCGGCAGCGCCTTCCGGTCCACCTTCCCGTTCGCGTTGAGGGGCAACCGGTCCAGCACCACGAACGCTGCTGGCACCAGGTGGTCCGGTAGCCGGTCGGCGAGGAACTCGCGGCAATTCGGGTTTCCGGTGGCCACCACGTAGGCGACGAGCCGCTTGTGACCCGATTCCTCGGTGCGGGCCACCACCACCGCGTCGGCGACCTCGGGGTGCTGGCGCAGCGCGTGCTCGATCTCGCCGAGCTCGATCCGGAACCCGCGGATCTTGACCTGGTCATCGGCCCGGCCGAGGAAGTCCAGCGAGCCGTCCGGCCGGCGGCGCACGAGGTCACCGGTGCGGTACAGGCGTTCCCCGGGTGCGGCGACGAACCGTTCGGCGGTCAGCCCCGGGCGGTTCAGGTACCCACGGCCGACCCCGATGCCGCCGGTGTACAGCTCGCCGATCTCTCCGTCCGGCACCGGCCGCAGCCGGTCGTCCAGAACCCGCACGGTGGTCCCGTCGATGGACCGTCCAATGGGGACGGCGGATACGGAGGACCGCTGCGGGATCACGTGGCACGTGGTGAACGCCGAGTTCTCGGTCGGCCCATAGCAGTTGACCAGGCCGAGCTCCGGGTACCGCTCCCGGATCCAGGCGAAGTGGGTGGGCGAGGCCAGCTCGCCGCCGGTGAGCAACCAGCGCAACCCGGCGAACACCGAGATGTCGTCGTCCACGACCTCGTTCAACATCGCGGTGGTCAGGAAGAGCACGGTGCAGCGCGTTTCCCGGAGGAGCACGCCGAGCTCGGTCACCGAGGGCACGCCGGGTGGCGCCAGCGCCAGCCGGCCGCCGTTCAGCAGCGCGGCCCAGACCTCGAACGTCGAGGCGTCGAAGGAGATCGACGCGACCTGAGTGACCACATCGGACGGGGTGAGCGTCATGTAGTCCGGATCGCACACCAGCCGCACCACGCCGCGGTGCTCGATCAGCACGCCCTTCGGCAGCCCGGTCGAGCCCGACGTGTACATCACGTACGCGACGTTCTGCGGCCGTACCACGACATCCGGCGGCTCGGCACGCTCGTGGTCGAGGAACAGCACGGCGGAGTCCGGCACCGGCAGCCGGTCGCGCAGGTGCGCCTGGGTGAGCACGACCGGTGTGCCGCTGTCCTCGAGCATGAACGACAGGCGCTCCGGCGGGTAGGCCGGGTCCAGCGGCAGGTACGCGCCGCCGGCCTTGAGCACCCCGAGCAGCGCCACGATGAGATCGAGGCCACGCTCGAAACACAGGCCCACCAGCGTGTCCGGCCCCGTGCCGCGCGCGATCAGCCGGTGCGCCAACCGGTTCGCCCGCCCGTCCAGCTCCGCGTAGGTCAGCGAGTCCGAGCCGCAGGTCACCGCGACCTGGTCCGGGGTCCGCGCCGCCCACTCCGCGAAGATCTCGTGCACGCACCGCTGGTCCATGTCAAACCCGTGCTTTCCGCCGGACGACCCGGCCGCCGATCTCCATGAGCCGAATCGAGTCGCCGCCGCGGACGAACCGGCCCGCCACGGGAAGCTCCGTGCCGGTGGGGTCCTCGGCGGAGAACAGCAGGCCCTCGTAGAACGTCAGGTGCCGGGGCAGCCCGTCGTCCAGGTCGAGGGTGAGCAGGCCGTCGCCGCCGCGGGCGACCGCATAGATGACGTCGCCGTTGAGGTACTCGCCGGCGCAGTCCGGCACCTCGGCGGCGGGACGCGCGGTGACCGTGGGCGCCGGGTAGTTGCCGACGTCCAGGCCGGCCTCGCGCAGCTCCGCCAGCAACTCCTCCCAGAGCCGCAGACCATTGCCGGCGTTGGTGGTCATGGCGAGCACCACCCCGCTGTCCGGCTCGAACCGCAGGTTGCAGGTCGTGCCGTCGGTGGTGCCGTCGTGCCCGAACCAGTCCACGTCGCCGGCCCGGAACCGGGCGAGGCCGAGCCCCCAGCCGGCGGCCAGCCCGAACGGTGTGACCTCGCCGGCACCGGTCCGCATCCGCCTGAGCTCCGGGTCGGCCAGGTGCATCCGGCCGAACGCCAGCAGGTCCGCGGCACTGCCGGCGAGGCCGCCGGCCGGGGCGTCGAACACCGCGCACAGCGGTTCGACCGGAATCGTGCGGTCCAGCTTCAGGCTCACCGAATGCCCGGAGACGGAAGGCCCGCGCCGGGGCGGGTTCCGCGGGTCGGCGCAGAACGCCGGCTCGACGCCCATCGGATCCAGCACCAGCGACTCGACCGCGTCCCACCAGGACAGGCCGGTGACGTCCTCGACCATGAGTCCACAGAGGACGAACCCGGCATTGGAGTAGGAGAACGCGACCCCGGGAGGTTGGATCGGCTCCAGCGCCCGGGCGGCCAGCGCGTGCCGGCGGAACGAGGCCGGTGCGGCGCCGTTCTCCGGGAAGTCGCAGGGCAGCCCGCTGGTGTGGCTGAGCAGATGGCGCGGCGTGACCATCTTGTCGAAGCGCTTCGACGCTCCGGCCAGTTCGGGGATCACAGCACCGATCGGCTCGTCGAGGTCGAGGTCGCCCTCGGCGGCCAGCCGCATGAGCACCGTCGCGGTGAACGACTTCGTCACCGACCCGTAGGGAAACGTGGACGCCCGGGTGACCGGCGCCGCAGCGCCGAAGCGCTCCACCCCGGTCTCGGCGAACAGCGCCGCGCCGCCCACGCACAGGGCGACCTGCGCGCCCGGCGTCCGGTTCCGCTCCGCCAGCGCGGTGAGCATGCGTCCGAGGTGGTCCGTGTTCATCAGCCGCCGCCCTTTCGCTTCCGCCCGCGGCCGCTCAGACGATGACTCTGGTCAGCGACCGGGTCTCCACGAACACCCGGCGGATGTCGCGGATCACGTTGACCCGCTTCAGCCAGCGGTCGTGGCCGTCGTAGCGCGGGCTGAACGGCTCGCGGCCGTGCACCACCCGGTAGTTGTCCAGGAAAGCCATGTCGCCCGGTTCGAGCACCACCCGCTCCACCGACGCCCGGAGCGACTCGAACGCCTGGCTCATCGCCGCGTCCGCCTTACCGTCCAATGCGGACGCGAAGTCGAAGTCGATGCGCAGGTAAGGGAACTCCGGCGGTCCGAAGAGGACCGACCCGTCCTGGCTCACCCGGTTCTCGTGCCGCCCGGCGAGTTGCTCCGCGTCCAGCTCGGTGTTCTCGTGCGAGTCGTCGGCGTAGAACCGGAACCGGTCGGCGGAGAGGATCTCCCGGACGTCGTCGGGCACGTCCATCCGGTCCACCCGGACGAACGTGGTTCCGGTCGCGTCGGGGTTGCGCAGACAGAGCAACCCCACGTAGTCGCTGCGGCAGGGGTGGTGCACATCCTCCGTGTGCAGCGCGAGGTTCAGCTCGCTGCTGGCGCTGGTGAGCGAGCGCTCCAGGCCGGGCGCCGGGCACACGTCGTGCACGATCCGGCCGTTCTGCTGGTCCGACCAGCCGAACGGGTCGCCCAGCGCGCCGGCGCAGAGCATGCACAGCAACTCCTCACGCAGCCCCGCGCCGGTCTTCGCGGCCAGCTCCCAGCCGGTCGGCGTCGGCACGAGGTCCTCGCTCAGCGGCAGCCCGGACACGATGGTCACGTCGGCCTGCTCGGTGCGCGCGCGGGCGAGAAAATGCCGCAGCCGCGCCGGCAGGTACTGGGCCACCGCGGCGGCCTCGCCGGTGAACGCCAGCGCGTCCCACGGCTGCCGCCGCGCCAGGGTCTCGTCTCCCAGCCGGGCGATCTCGGCACGCTCGTCCGCGCGCAGGACCAGGGACTCCACCGAGCCTGACCGTTCACCGGCACGCTCGTTCACCCGCAACATCCCAGATTTCCTTTCAAGGGCCGCATCGGAACCAACACCTGCGCCCGGACTCACTCAGCGTCCCCAAGGCCTCACGCGGTCTCTACGTCTTTAAGCCACCGCTGAACGTGCCGATCAGTCCGTTTAGGACGCTGCAACCGGGAATGCGTCCGCTCAGCGGGCGGCCGCGTGCGAATGCCCAGGAAACCCGCGATTGGCGCACCCGGCGGCGCGTGCCAGGATCGGCATCCTTCGACCCACCAGGAGGGATCCATGCGCCGCTCGTCCGTGGTGCTCGCCGTGCTCGGCGTCCTGCTCATCGCGGCCGCCGCCGTCACCCGGTTCGCCATCGTGCCCGCCGGGACCAAACTGCCGGGCGACCTCGACACCACCGTCCACTACGCGGGCAAGGGCTCGGCCCTCAACGCGAGCGCGATCCTCGGCGGCAACCCCGCCAACGCCATCGCCCGCAACGTCGACATGACGCTGGACAGCCACTTCACGGTCTCCCGGACCGACGGCGACACGGCCGTCATTCACATCGATTCGACCCTGAACGGCGCCGGCACACCCATCGCCGACAACCACGTCTACGCCATCGACCGGCGCACCCTCACCGAGGCCGCCGCCCCCGCCGGCGAGCAGGTCGAGAAACACTCGGGCCTCACCATCGCGTTCCCCGTCGACCCCAAGGCGGACAACTCCTACAAGTACTTCGACCCGACCACCCAGACCTCCCCGACGTTGACCTTCGTCGGCACCGACACCAAGGGCGGCCGCGCCGTCAACCACTACACCGCCCAGGCCACCGGCCCGGTCAAGGACTCGAAGCTCTCCGCGACCCTGCCCCCGGTCCTCCCCAAGGCCCTCGCCACCCAGCTCCTCCCGCTGCTCCCGGCCGACCTCCAGGCCCGCCTCGCCCCCATCGCCGCCCAGCTCCCCGACCTCCTCCCGCTCACCTACACCGCGACCGCCAAGTACGACCTCTACGCCGACACCAAGCTCGGCGCCCCCATCGAAAGCGCCACCCAGCGCACCATCACCGCGAACGTGTCGCTCGGCGCCCAGAGCATCCCGCTCCTGCCGGTCCTCGACGTCAACCTGACCCAGACCCCCGCCTCGGTGCAGGAGCTGGCCGACCGCGTCAACTCCGACGCCACCAAGCTCGCCCTGCTCGGCACCTGGCTCCCCCTCGCCGCCCTGATCATCGGCGTCCTCCTCATCGGTTTCGCGGTCATCCGGCGCAAGCCGGCGACCACACCGGCTGCGCCGGCTGCCAAGGAGGCGAGCCCTGAAGAGTGACGGTTGGCAGGTGGACCGCCCGGCCCACCTGCCCCGTCCTCGATGAGCGGCATCCTGGCCGGCAGCTCCGCTCGTCTGCTGCCGGCCGGACGGCCCGGCCTCACTTCACGTGCCGGGCGAAGAACCGGTTCGCGTCGTCCCCCTCGAACTGCGGGACGCCGGTGTGCCCGCCCATGTTGGCGTGCAGCGTCTTCTCCGTGGAGCCGAAAGCGTCGAACAGGTCCAGGGCCAGCTGCCGGTCATTTCCTTCGTCGTCCCACTGCAACAGGACCAGCAGCGGAATGGTGACCTGCCGGGCCTGTTCGAACAGGGTGCGGGGCACGAAACTCCCGGCGAACAGCAGGGCGGCCGAGATGCGCGGCTCGACCACCGCCAGCCGGATGCCGATGGAGATCACCCCTCCCGCGTACCCGACCGGGCCGCCGATCTCAGGCAGCGCAAGGAGGGCGTCCAGGGCGGCCCGCCATTCCGGGACCGCCTTGTCGACCAGTGGGAGGACGAGCCGGTCGACGATCTCGTCGTCGACCGGCTCGCCGGCCTCCAGCGCCCGGCGCAGGTCGGCGCGGGCCTCCTCGGCGGCGGCGGAACGGGGCCGGTCACCGCTGCCGGGGAGCTCGAGGGTGGCCGCGGCGAAGCCCTCCGCCACGCAGTGCCGGGCCCGGGCCACCAGGCGGGGGTACATCCGGCGCAGACCGCCGGGGTGGCCGACCAGGATCAGCGGAGCCGGTGCGGGTGCGGATGCGGGCGTCCACAGGACGCCGGGGATCTCGCCGAGGGTGAACTCGCGCTCGAGGACACCGCCGTCAAGGCGCTGTTCGGAGGTGAATCGCATGGTCGTGCCTTTCGGGAGTGCTCTTCAACGGCGCTCCCGGACGACCTACCGCCCGACCGTGACCCCGGAGGGAAGCACCCATGTCGATACGTTCACGGGTACCACCTCCTCGATCTTCTCGCACGGCCTCCGGCAAAGTAGCCGTGGTCGCCGTGGTCCGCCAACAGGTTTTCGCGGAGGCTCCCGGACCCGCCGCGAAGGCGGTCACGCTCGGCCAGCAAGCGTGGTTCAGCGCCTCGTCTCGTACCGGGTCAGGACCACGCCGCCGGGGAAGGTCCGCGTCTCGACCAGGTTCAGGTTCACCCAGCTGTCCAGCGCGGTGAACAACGGCGTGCCGCCGCCCACCAGGACCGGGTAGGTGGCCAGCACGTACTCATCGATCAGCCCGGCCCGCATGGCCGCCCCGGCCAGCGTCGCGCCGCCGATGTCCATCGGGCCGCCGTCCCCGGCCTTGAGCCGGGTGATCTCGGCGAGCGCGTCGCCGGTGACCAGGCGGGTGTTCCAGTCGACCTTGTCGATCGTCGAGGAGAACACCACCTTCGGCAGGTCCCGCCAGAGGCGCGCGAACTCGATCTCCCCCGGCGTGGCGTCGGGCTGCTGGTCGCCGGTCGGCCAGTAGGAGCTCATCGTCTCCCACAGCTTGCGCCCGTAGAGCGACAGGCCGCTGGCCCGCACCTGGTCGCTCCACCACCCGAACAGCTCGTCGCTCGGTGGCCCGCTCCAGCCGATGTCGTCGCCGGCCGCGGCAATGTAGCCGTCCAGGGTCAGGTTCATGCCGAAGATCAGTTTCCGCATCGCGCCAGCCTCCCGTGAGTCGGTCTCACGCATACCGACCGGACCCGCGCGAGAAACTCATCGGTGTGCGATCGGATCGCTGACGGCCGGCGTCCGGAAAGTTCGTCAAAGAAGTTCGGGAGGCGGTGTCGGATCGGGGTGGTGGTGTTCGTAGCAGCGGTGCGGCCGCCTACAAGGGGGCGGCGCCGAGGTAAAGGAACCGCGATCATGAAGCTGACGACCGTGACTCAGGTCACCATCGATGGAGTGATGCAGGGAAACGGTGGTGCGTCGGATGAGGACCGCAGGAACGGATTCGAGCGCGGCGGATGGGCCCTGGGGGCGGGTGACAGCGAGACCCACGCGTTCATCAACCAGACCTACCAGCGCGCCGAGGCGTTCCTGTTCGGCCGGCGGACCTACGAGCTGTTCGCCGGCTCGTGGGGGTCCTTGACGGAACAGGATGTCCCTGGCTGGGAGCCCGTCATGCGGGCATTGAACACACGGCCCAAGTACGTCGCATCGACCACCCTCACCGATCCAGCGTGGTCGGGCACCACCGTGCTGTCCGACGACCTCGCGACCGCCATCGCGGACCTGAAGGCCAAACCGGGAGGTGAGCTGCAGGTGCACGGCAGTGGCGCGCTGACCCGGTGGTTGCTGGCGAACGATCTGGTCGACGAGCTGATTCTGATCGTCGTTCCCGTGGTTCTCGGCCAGGGCGCGCGGTTGTTCCCGGAGGCCGGCCCGGATCTTGCGCTCGACCTGGTCGAGTCGCGGGTCGACTCGAAGGGCGTGACGATCCAGGTCTACCGGCCGGCCGGGCGCCCGCAGTATGCAGGAAACTGACGCACCTGACCGGTACACCACACCGTCTCGACACCACAGGGGATGATCTTCAGATGCAGTATCTGGTTTCCGTGATCGATGACAAGAGCAATCCCGGCCGCACCGACCGGCAGCCTGCCATCAGCGCGTTCAACGAACGACTGATCGCCGAGGGCTACTGGGTTTTCGCGGGCGGACTCGCGGACACCGACGCGGCCACGGTCATCGACAACCGGGGCGAGCAAGCGGTGTTCAGCGACGGGCCGTTCGTGGAGTCGAAGGAGTACCTCGCCGGCGTCTGGGTGTGGGAGGCCCCGGATCTGGATGTGGCGCTCAAGCTCGCCGCCGAAGGGTCGAAGATCTGCGACCGGAAGGTCGAGGTGCGGCCGTTCCTGTGAGCGTGGTCGACGTCCGGGAGACGATCACCCAGGCCCACCACGAGGAGTGGGCCCGGGTGGTCGCCGCCCTGACCAGGCGTTTCGGTGACCTCGACATCGCCGAGGAGGCCGCGGCCGAGGCGTTCGCGACCGCCGTCGAGCGGTGGCCGGCCGACGGCGTGCCCCCCAACCCCGGCGCCTGGCTGACCACCACCGCCAACCGCAAGGCCATCGACCGGCTCCGGCGCGAGAACAAGCGCGACGACAAGCACATGGAGGCTCAGCTGGTGTACGACGACGACCCGCCCGAGCCTCTCGGCGCCATCGACGACGAGCGGCTCCGGCTGATCTTCACCTGCTGTCACCCGGCGCTCGCGATGGAGACCCGCGTGGCGCTGACGCTGCGCATGGTCGGCGGTCTGACCGTGCCCGAGATCGCCCGTGCCTTCCTGGTGCAGGAGACCGCCATGGGGCAGCGGATCACCCGCGCGAAGGCCAAGATCAAGGCGGCGCGCATTCCTTATCGGGTGCCGTCCGCGGAGGATCTCCCGGCACGCGTCTCCGGCGTACTCGCCGTCCTGTTCCTCGTCTTCAACGAGGGCTACCTGGCGACCGGCCCCGACGCCGATCCCGTCCGTCACGACCTGACCGCCGAGGCGATCCGGCTCACTCGCCTGATCCGTGCCCTCCTGCCGGACGACGGTGAGGTGGCCGGGCTGCTGGCGCTGATGCTCCTCATCGAGGCCCGCCGCACCGCCCGGGTCTCGGCCAGCGGCGAACTGGTCCCGCTCGATGAGCAGGACCGCGGCGCCTGGGACGCGGCGCTGGTCGCCGAGGGTCACCGGCTGGTGCGCGAGCGCCTGGCCGCCGGGGTGGCGCCGGGTCGCTACCAGATCCACGCCGCGATCAACGCCGTGCACACCTGCGCCCGCGACATACGCGACACCGACTGGTCGCAGGTCCTCGCCCTCTACGACCAGCTCGTCCACCTCGACCCCTCGCCGATCGTCGCCCTCAACCGGGCCATCGCCCTCGCCGAGCTGGACGGACCGGAGGTGGCACTGGCGGCCGTCGACCGTCTCGAGGACAAGCTGGCCGGCTATCACGCCTACCACGCCACCCGCGCCGACCTGCTGCGCCGGCTGGGCCGCAGTCAACAGTCACGCGCGGCCTACGACGAAGCCATCGAGCTGGCCGGCAACACCGCCGAGACCGCCTACCTGACCCGCCGCCGCGACCAGCTGGGGTAGCGCCCACGAATCCCGATCGACACCCCGCGCGTGGCTCTCGCCCACCACCCAGGTCCCACGTGCCACACCGGACACTCCTGCCCCGTAGGCCTCGATTGTCACCCGGGTGGTGGGACGGCTCGTGTCGTTAGGGTGTGGGACACACCTGGTCGGGCACGATGCTTCGGTGGATGGTCGAGCCGGGGCGATGGGCGGTCGGTGGAGGTGAGGGTGCGGGTGAGCGTGTCGCCTGAGCACGCGGAGCCGGCGCGGGTGGCCGACCTGGTGCGGCGGTTGAGCGAGGAGCCTGACCCGGCTTGGTTGGTCGAGCACCACAAAGAGGTGCTGGGCGTCATTCTCGCCTGTGACCGGGACGGGCTGCGGGAGATGGGGGCACGGCTGGCGTTCGCGGTGTGGCCGGTCGCGGGCTCGGTGCCCGACCCGGAGTGGTGGCGGGAGCTGGCCGGCGCGGGTGAGGCGCTGGCGATCGCGGTGCGGGACCCGGCGATGCTGGTGGACCTGCTGGATCGGAGTGCGCGGGTGTTCGCGGCGCAGGGGCAGCGGGCGGACGCCGAGGCTCAGTGGGTGCGGGCATTGGCGATCACGCGGCGGCCACCGGGTGCGGAGCTTCGGGGGCGCGGGGTGGCGATCCTGAGTGAGCTGGGGGCGTTGTACCGGGAGTGGGGGCGGCTGGGGAAGGCGCTCGACGCTTACCTCGGGCTGGTTGACCTGCGGCGGGCGGCCGGCGATCCGCGGGAGACGGCTGAGGCGCTGGCCACGGTCGCGGCGACGATGTATGCGGCGGGCCGGGCGGGGTCGGCGGCCGGGTATTTCGCTCAAGCAGCCGACGCGATGCCGGAGGACACCGACGATCCGCTGTATCCGCGGATTCTGGTGTGGTGGGGCCGGGTGCTGTGGGAGCAGGGCGAGCGGGGGCCGGCGCGGCGGCGGTGGAGCGAGGCGTTGGCCAGGGTCGTCGACGTGGACGAGGAGTTGGCAGAGCACGTCCGGGCGTTGCTGGCTGCCGAGGCTGATGCGCCGCTTCCGGGTGGGTACCCGATCACTGGTTGAACACCTGGTCGTCCCCGTCGGGTGGCATGGGGTCGCTCAGTTCGAACAGGTGCAGCACGTCGGGCACGACGAAGACCTGGCGGTAGGACTTGCCGTTCAGGCTCTGGAGCACGCCGATGCGTTTCAGTTGTTTGGTGAGGCTTGCCGCGTGTTGTACGGACATGCCGTTGCGCTGGGCGATCTGAAGGTTCGTGGTGAGCGGGGTGGCGGTGAGGTCGCGGGTGACCCGAATGATTCCGTCCATCCGTTTACCGAGCCGTGCGAGGTGTTGCTCGCTGAGCTCTTCGACGCGGTAGATGAACCGTAGCTGGTCTCGGCACAATGCGACGATTCCGGTGGCGAAGAACACCAGGAATCCGTCGAGATCGCCGTCGTGCACGAGGGCGAGAATACGGTCGCGGTAAATGTCGCGCTCGCGGCTGAGCCAGTCCGATATGGGGAGCAGGGCGTCGCGGAGGGCGCCCTCGCGAATCAGGGCGAGGGTGATGTAGAGCCGGGCAAGATGGGCGGAATAGGCGACGGGCGACAATACGGCCAGTTGATAGTGGCCGAGGGCGACGCGGGCGAGGAGCGGGGCCTCGCAGCCGGAGTCGACCCAGGTCGACCACTGCATGCCGCCGGTCTGGAGCTCGACGCCGGGCGGGGCGGCCACCAGGTAGGCGGCCGCGGGGTCCCGGCCGCCGAGCCAGGTGGGCTCGGTTCGCCACTCCACGCCTTTCACGTGGTCTTCGCCGGGTACGCCGAGCGCGTCGAGCTTGCCGGCGAGCAGGGACCCGAGCCGGGACAGCAGCGTCAGGTTGATCACTCCGCCGCCGCGGACCCAGTCGACGGCCGCGTCGCCGGCATGGAGGTAGCGGGCGAGATTGTGATCTGCCGGGGGTTCCGCCACGACGCCGGGCAAATCGGCGACGAGCAACTCGCGCAGCGCGGCGAACTCGCCGCCGAGCTCACCGGAACTGCGCGCGTCGCGTAATTGGTTCAAACGCACCAGCCCGGCCCGGTTCGGTAAGCGTGCCGCGGCTTCGTCCAGCCGGCCAATGGCCTGTTCGGCTTCGGCGAGTATCCGATAGGTCGACGGCTGCAGTCGAACCATGGACGGCAGCGGATGCGGCAGAAACGCCCCCTCCTGGCGCAGCCGCTCGGGAAGGTCGACGTTCCCTTCCACCGGGAACCACCGGCCCATCTCCCCGGGCACAGCTTCAGACATGGCGGAAAGACTGGCCGACGGAACAGAAAAGCACCAAACCCTTCAAAGCGCACATTCAAGATCACCAACCCGCCCGCGCGCTCACGGGCCGTGACCCCATTGCCCGGCGCGCCAAACCGCAACCCCGCAGCCCACCCTGCTCAAACCGATTTGCACGAAACCCCGCCCCCTCACCTCCAAAACGGTCCGTAACAACAACCGCGACAGCCGCACTCAACATTCGAACAAATGTTCGACCCGATGTCAAGACTGCGCCCAACCCGTGACCCGAAGGTGTGCTGACCCGCCAGGGCATGCGGAAGCGGCGGGCCCCGGGGGACCCGCCGCTACTGGCTCACCGCGGTCAGGGAGCGACGGCGATGGCGTGGAAGATCTGTCCGGCTCCGCTGATGTTCGTCGGGGTGAACACGATCCGGCCCGGGCACAGGCCTCGGCTGGACAGGCCGCTGAGGATCTGCGGCAGGGCCTGGATCGTGGTCCGGAAACCTTCGTGCATCAGGATGATGCCGCCCGGGCGCAGGGTCGAGGCGGCCTGCACGATCTGCGCGGTGGAGGCGCCCGCCCAGTCGCGGCTGTCCACCGTCCAGAGCACCTCGGTGAGGCCGAGCCGGGCCTCGTCGTTGCGGACGGTCGCGTTGGTTTCGCCGAAGGGTGGGCGGAACAGGGTCGGAGTGAGGCCGGTGATCTGGCGGATCACCTGCTGCGCCCCGTTGATCTCGTTGAACGCGGCCGGCTCGCCGATCTGGGTGAGGTGCGGGTGGGTCATGGTGTGGTTGGCGATCCACATGCCGGCGGCCTGCGTGGCGCGCAGCAGGTTCGGGTTCTGCTGCGCGTGCTGGCCCCAGATGAAGAACGTCGCCCGGGCACCGCCGGCCCGCAGCGCGTTGAGCAGCGACTGCGTGGTGCCCGCGTTCGGCCCGTCGTCGTAGGTCAGGCCCACGTAGCCGTTGCTGCAGTTGGCATCCGTGCGGTCGGAGGTGGCGGCCGCGGGGTTGCCGGGCAGCAGGGCCGCGGCCGCCACCATGACCAGGGCGACGACGATGCGCAGGATCCTCATCGGTGTGCCGCCGATCGGTAGGCCCGGGCCATGGCCGCGTAGGCGGGCTTCGGCAGGTAGTTCTCGTCGAACGGCAGGGCCGCACCCTGCCCCGGGAAGAACGGCGGAATCCAGGAGTCGCGGTCGCCGATGCCCCACTGGGTGATGCCGACGCAGCGCTTCACCGCCAGGCACGCGTTGGTCACGGCGGCGTAGTCGGCGGCCTGCTGGGCCAGCTTCGCGTCGTCGACCGGCAGTTGCATCCGGATGTCCAGCTCGGTGATGGCGACGTCCAGGCCGAGCTTGGCGAACCGCTCGATGTTGGCCTGGGTGCTGGCCGGCACCTGACCGAGGATGAGATGCCCCTGGATGCCGATGCCGTCCAGCGGGACGTGCCGCTCTTTCAACGCCTTGGCCAGGTTGTACATGGCGTCGCTCTTGGCGCTGATGCCCTCGATGTTGAAGTCGTTGAGGTACAGCTTGGCCTTCCGGTCCGCGGCCCGCGCCGCCCGCAGCGCGATGGCGACGTAGTCCACGCCCATCGCGTTGAAGAACGGTGTCGACCGGAACGTGCCGTCCTCGTTGAACGGCTCGTTCACCACGTCCCAGGCGTACAGCCGGCCGGCGAAGTGGCCCGCCTCCGCGGCGATGTGCCGTTCCATTGCCGGCCGGACCTGATCGGCCGGCAACTGGCTGACCCATGGCGCCAACTGGCTGTGCCACACCAGGGTGTGCCCGCGCGCCCGGTCGTGGTTCTCCCGCCCGAACGCCAGAATCTGCTCGGCCGGAGCGAAGTTGAACACGCCGGGCGACGGCTCCGTGGTCTCCCACTTCATCGCGTTGCCGGGCGTGACCATGTCGAACTGGGCCTTGGCCACCTCGGTGTAGCCCTGGTTGGTGCCCAACTCCTCGAGCACGAGCGCGTTGCCGTAGTACCGCCCGGTCCGTTCGGCCAAAGTGGACAGTGGAACCCGGTCGGAGAGACCGAAGAACCGGATCACGTACGAGGCGAGGTTGTTCGGGGTGAACACCGGCAGGTTGTGCGAACCGCCCGCGATGCTGATCGCCTCGACCGCCACCCCGCCGGACCGGTCCGCGTACCGGGTGCGGGTCCAGTTCGGCTCCGGGCTGTCGGTGGACGTCGGCGTCTGACTCAGCCCGGAGACGTTGGTCCACTGCTTGATCTCCTCGCCGAAGTTCGGGTAGTGCAGGATGGTGTCCTCGGTGCCGTGCCACAGCTGCATCCGTGGACGCTGTCCATGGAAGCGCGGGTCCGCGGCGCGCACCAGGTCGCCCCACTCCTGCGGGGTCTTGCTGACCAACCCGTTGGCACACTCGCTGTTCCACTCCGACCCGTTGGTCGTGGCGAAGCAGGCGAACGGCACCCCGGCGAACGCCGCGCCGGCCTTGAAGATCTCCGGATAGTCGCCGAGCAGGACGTTGGTCATCATCGCGCCGGAGGACAGCCCCGTCGCGAACACCCGGTCGTCGGCGTGGAAGCGCCGCTGGACGTACCGGACCATGGACACGATCCCGGCCGGGTCGCTGTGCCCGTCGTGCTTGAGCGCCTCGGGTGAGGACACGTCGAAGCAGTGCGAGGCCCGGGTCGCCGACGGGTAGATCACGATGAACCCGTACTGGTCGGCGAGCGAGGCGAACGGGGTGCCGGCGAAGAACACCGGACCGGAGCCGGTGCAGAAGTGCAGCGCCACCACCACGGCCGGGTGTCTTTCCACGGTGTCCGGCACGTAGAGGTGCATCTGCAGGTTGGTCGGGTTGTAGCCGAAGTCGGCCACCTCGACCAGCGACGCCGCCGAGGCCGGGGTGGAGCCGACGAACAGCGTGGTCGTCGCGAGGAGCAGAGCGAGGAGGCCCGACAGGGCCCGGCGCAGGGTACGCATGCGTCTCTCCTTGACGTCGGCGTCAGGGGCGCGACTTGCGAAACATTTCATACCACGATCCGATAGGTTTCAAAAGGGCTGGTCGCACTTAGGTCGCATAGGTTGGACCTTTGATGGTTGACCTGGCAGCCCAGCGCGCTTTACGTTCGAGAAACCTACCGATGATGTTCCGAAAATTTCGGAGTTCGTGATGCGCGTCCGAACGAGGTCATCGTTGCTCAGCATTACCGTGGTGGGGGTGCTCACCGCCGCCGCCCTCTCCGCCGCCCACGTCATCGGCGGCGCCGGCAGGCAGGCGGATCCCGGCTCGGATTTGCGGGGAACCGGCCCGCGGTGGGTCGGCACCTGGGTGTCGATGCCGCAGCTGACCGAGCCCGGCAACATGCCCCCGCCACCGTTCACCGGGACCGGCGTGGTGTTCGCGGACAGCACGCTGCGCCAGACGGTACGGGTGTCGATCGGCGGCAGCCGGCTCCGGCTGCGGTTCTCCAACGCGTTCGGTGGCGCCGCGCTGCCGATCACCGCGGCGTCCGTGGCGCTGCCGGCCGGCGGGCGCGCCGGTACCGGCGCGATCCAGGACGGCACGGCCCGGCCGGTCACCTTCCACGGCCGCGCCTCGGTGACGATCCCGGTCGGGGCGCAGATGGTGTCCGACCCGCTGGACTTCGACCTGGCGCCGCGATCGAACCTCACCGTGACGACCTACCTGGCCGAGGGGCAGGCGTCCACGAACGTCACGTCCCATCCAGGATCCCGGACGACGTCCCACATGCTGGCCGGCAACCACCTCACGGACACCGAGCTGACCGGCGCGACGACGGTCGCCCACTGGTACTTCCTCAGCGGAATCGAGGTGCCGTCCAGAAATGCGGACGCCGCCGTGATGCTGGGCGACTCGCTGACCGACGGCCGGGGCTCCACCACCGACGGCAACGACCGCTGGCCGGACCAGCTGCTGGACCGGCTGCAGTCCGAGCACCGCACGTCCGGCATCGCGATCCTGAACCAGGCGGCCGGCGGCAACCGGGTGCTCAACGACGGCCTCGGCCCCAACGCCCTGGCCCGGCTCGACCGCGACGTGCTGGCGCAGAGCGGGGTGAGGTGGCTGGTGGTGTTCGAAGGGATCAACGACATCGGCACCGCCGCGGCCACCGAGGCCGCGCAGAAGAAGGTCGCCGACGACCTCGTCGCCGCCTACGACCAGATCATCACGCGCACCCACGCCCAGGGTGTCCAGGTCTTCGGCGCCACCCTGCTTCCGTTCGGCGGCAACGGCTTCGACGACCCGACGGGGTTCCGGGAGTCCGCCCGGCAGACGGTCAACCAGTGGATCCGCACCAGCCGGGCGTTCGACGCCGTGCTCGACTTCGACCGGGTGACCCGGGACCCGGCCAACCCCCGCCAGCTCCTGGCCGCCTACGACACCGGCGACCACCTGCATCTGAACCCGACCGGCTACCGGGCCCTGGCCGACGCGTTCCCGTCCCATCTCTTCCGCTGACGAATATCGGAAACCTTTCCGAGGCGCTGTGTCCAATTCCACACGAGGAACATTCAAAACGATCACACAACTCGGCGGTGGGTGGGTTCA
>NZ_DASYTH010000198.1:0-2188 GCF_036002505.1 Actinophytocola sp.
GGGACCACCAAGCCTGCCCGCCGCCTCGATCGGCCACCTTCAAGCCACGTAGATGATCGAGCCGGGGCCGATGATCGCGTTACTGGATCGTCGGTGGACGGTCTGGACGGTTGCGGGGCTATCTAGCTGTAGTGACCACGGACCTTGTTGACACGCCGCCGAGGTTGTTGATCGAGGGAGGACCTCCTGGCGCAGTGGAGATGTCGAACTCTTCACGGCCGGGAGGTCCTCGTGGTCAACGCTAAGCCCCGTTTGTCCCCGTGGTCGCGTCTGCTCCTGGTGCAGCGTGTCCATGCTGGTCGTCCGGCCGCCCATGTCGCGGCGGAGATGGGTGTCTCGCGGGCGACCGCCTACAAGTGGTTGCGGCGGTTCGCCGAGGAGGGCGGCGCCGGGCTGATGGACCGGTCGAGCCGGCCGCGGACCTGCCCGACCCGCACCGACGACGTGACCGAGGCGGCGATCGTGGCGCTGCGGCGTGACCGCCGGCTCGGCCCGGCGCGGATCGCCGGCATCCTGGGGCTTAACCCGTCCACCGTGCACCGGGTGCTGGTCCGGCATCGGATGCCGCGCCTGGCCTGGCTGGACCGGCCCAGCGGGCAGCTGGTGCGCCGCTACGAGCGGGCCCGCCCGGGCGAGCTGGTGCACGTCGACGTGAAGAAGCTCGGCGCCATTCGCCCCGGCGGCGGTTGGCGGGTCCACGGCCGACAATCCGCGCAGTACCTGGCCACCCACCGCGAGCTCGACGCCGGACGACGGGTCGGCTACGACTACGTGCACTGCGCCGTGGATGACCACACCCGGCTGGCCTACGCCGAGATCCACCCCGCCGAGAAAGGGGAAACCTGCGCGGCCTTCCTCCGCCGCGCGGCCGCCTGGTTCGCCGCACACGGCATCGAGCGGATCGAGCGGGTGATGACCGACATTCAATCTGGGTGCGCGGCGTTGCGCCTTGCTTGTCGGCCGGCGGGTGAGGATCGGTGCCGTCCGGCACCTGCCCGTCATCGTTGCTTGACCGAGTGGAGCGCTCGGCGACTCCTGGCCTGTTGACCGTGTTGGCGGGTGGGGCCTCTGCCGGAGGTCGACAGCCCTGTTGGGAACCCGGTGACCTCACCGAGCTCGAGCCGGTGTGGATCCCTGTTAGCGAATGTCTGGCGCTGATCGTCCCTCCATCGGCAGACCGGCTGCCGGGCCATGTCGGCCGAGGAGATGGGAGTCCGGCTGTGATCGTTCGCTTGGGGATCGATATCGCGGTGCGTGCACCGCATCAGGCCAGCGCCGCCGACGAGCGCGGGCAGGTGCTGTGGTCCGGGCATCGGTTCCGCACCGAGTCCGCCGACTTGGACCGGCTGTGGTCCCGGCTCGTCGAGGCCGCCACACCCGCAGAGGTCACGGTGGTGATGGAGCCGACCCGCAACGCCTGGGTTCCGTTGGCGTCCTGGTTCCGTCGTCGGGGCGCGACCGTGGTGCTGGTCTCGGCCGAGCGGTCCGCGGACCTGCGCGCCTACTACGCCAAGCACACCAAAACCGACCGGCTGGACTCGATCCTGCTCGCCCGGCTGCCGCTGCTGCACCCCGAGGGGTTGCATCCCGAGCGCGGGCTGGGACCCGGTGACCCGCTGCGCCGGGCCACCAAGCTGCACTCGACCCTGGTCAAGCGGCGCACCGCGACCCTGGCCCGCCTCGACGCGCTGCTGGAGATCCTCGGCCCCGACTGGCACGCCGCCTTCGCCGCCGACCTGGGAAACAACACCCCGCTGCAGTTGTTCGCCGCCGGCTACGCCGACCCGCACACCGTGCGACGGCTCGGCCGGGCCCGGCTCACCCGGTTCCTCTCCCGGCACTCCCGCGGCGCGTTCGGCGAGGCGATGGCCGACCAACTCCTGGCCGCGGCAGCGGCCAGCCTGCAGCTGTGGGACGACGACCTGTCCTTCCCCGAGCTGGCCGACGACATCGCCGTCGAGGCCCGGCTCGCGCTGACGCTCACCGAGGAGATCAAGGAAGTCGACGAGCGCATCGCGGTGCTGGTCCACGACCGCGACCCGCACGGCATCCTCACCTCCGCCCCCGGCATCGGCGCCATCACCGGCGCGGTCATCCTCGGTCGCCTCGGCGACGCCACCCGGTTCCACTCCCTGGCCGCCGTCCGCGCCTTCAGCGGACTGGTGCCCGCCCTCGACGCCTCCGGCAT
>NZ_DASYTH010000199.1:0-10842 GCF_036002505.1 Actinophytocola sp.
CCTGCTCGGCACCGTGCTCGACGCGCTGGACATTCCCAAGTGGACGATGCGGGACGGCGTGTTCACCGGAACGCTGCGCTGGCAGGGAAAGCTGCTGGAGTTCCGGCACGAGCTGGTGCAGGCGGCGATCCTGGAGACCACCGCCGCACCCCGCCGCCAGCGGCTGCACGCCGTGCTTTTCGAACTGCTGCAACGGATCCAGCCGGAGGCGAGCGCAGAGCTGGTGCGGCACGCGGAGGGTGCCGGCGACGAGGCCGCCGTGCTGGAGCTGGCCCCGAAGGCCGCCGAGTGGGCCGCCACCCGGGCCGCGCACCGCGAGGCGGCCGCGCTCTACCGCAAGGCGGTCGACCGCGCGCGGCACGAGCCCGACGCGGTGCGGGCCGCGCTGCTGGAGAACGAGGCGGCGCAGCGCTACCTGGCCGGCGAGCTGGACCCGGCGCGGCAGGGCCACCGCGAGGCCGCGGCGCTGTTCCGGACGGCCGGCGACCGGCTCGGGGAGGGCCGCAACCTGGTCCGGGTGTCCGCGCTGTCGTTCCTCACCGGCAACTACGCCGACGTGGACCCGGCCGCGGGCGCGGTCGACGAGGTGCTGGCCGGGTTGCCGCCGAGCCGCGAGCTGACCATGGCCTACGACAACCAGAGCCGCCAGCAGTTCATGGCCGGCGACGCGGACGCCGCGGCGGACTGGGCGCGCCGGGCGCTGGCCGTGGCCGAGCAGCTCGACGACCCGGACCCGGTGCTGACCGCGAAGATCAGCCTGGCCGGCGCCCGGCTCTCCGGTGGCGACCTCACCGCGATCCCGGAGCTGCGCGCCCAGCTCCGGTCCGCGCAGACGCTGCGGCACGCCGACGACGCCGCGCGGGCCATGCTCTACCTCGGCTGGCTGCCGATCCAGCACCGGCACTACCCCGGTGTCGAGGCGATCCTGGACCAGGGCCTGGCGTTCACCAGCCAGCGCGGGATGACGTACTGGGAGCAGCTGATCGCCGGCGCGCGGGTGACCTACCTGCTCGACCAGGGCCGCTGGGCCGAGGCCGAGCCGGCCGCGACGGGCCTGCTCGACCGCGCCGACCTCAACACGCTGACCACGGTGCACGCGCTGGTCGCGCTCGGCCGGGTCCAGGCGCGGCGCGGCGAACCGGATCCGCTCGGGCTGCTTGACCGGCTGCGCGTCATGGTGGTCAAGCATCACAAGGCCGACCTGTTCACGCTGGCGTCCCCGGCACTGGCCGAGGCGGCGTGGCTGTCCGGCGACGCGGACGCGGTGGCCTGCGAGGTGCGGGCGGCGCTGGACCGCGGACCCGGCACCGAGAACCCGTGGTGGCTCGGGGAGTTGGCGTACTGGGCGCACCGCGTGGGTGCTCCGGTGCCCGGCGCGGGGCCGGTCGCCGAGCCGTACCGGTTGGCGCTCGCCGGTGACTGGGCGGCCGCCGCCGCGTGGTGGTCCGACCACGACTGTCCTTTTGAGACGGCCGTGGCGCTGTCCGCGGGTGACTCAGGTGCGGTGACGAAGGCTGTCGGCCTGTTCGACCAACTCGGCGCGCGGGCAGCGGCGGCGCTGGCCCGGCGGCGGTTGCGGGAGCTGGGCGTCGCCACGATTCCGCGCGGGCCGCGGGCGGAGACGGCCGCGAACAAGGCCGGGCTGACCCGCCGGGAGTCCGAGGTGCTCGACCTGCTGGCGCTCGGGTTGACCAACACCGAGATCGCACAACGGTTGTACCTGTCCGGAAAGACCGTCGAGCGGCACGTGTCCGCGGTGCTGCGCAAGCTGGACGCGCACAGCCGGGCGGAAGCGGTCGGCGCGGCCCGGCGGGTCGGCGCGCTGCCGCCAAGTTGAGGGTGCCCGCGGCTCAACTTGAGGGTGCGCAACCGATTCGCGGGGTCCCGGGCACGCCCTAGTTTTCTCCCCGTCGAGATCAACGACGAGACGAGGAGAAGATCATGGGAAACCCGGTTGGCTGGTTCGAGATCGTCGGCCAGGACGGCGCGAAGCTGCGCAGCTTCTACGGCTCGGTGTTCGGCTGGGAGATCAGCGAGAGCGACCCGGACTCCGACTACGGCCTGGTGGCCGCGGCCGAGAAGGGCATCGCCGGCGGGATCGGCCGCAGCCAGGACGGCGGCCCCGGGCACGTCACGTTCTACGTCGAGGTCGACGACCCGGCCGCGTACCTGGCCAAGGTCGAGGAGCTCGGCGGCAGGACCGTCGCCCCGCCGATGGACATCGAGGGCTGGGACATCACGATCGCGTTCTTCGCCGACCCGGAGGGGCACGTGGTCGGGCTGTCCAAGGGCGCCGTGCAGTGACCGTTCCACCGGTCGACTTCGAGCTCGACACGTTCCACCTGGTGCTGCTCAGCCGCGGCCCAATGGCCACCGAGCTGGACGAGGCGACCATCGAGCGGCTGGGCCGCGAGCACATCGCGCACAATGTCAGGCTCAAGGCCGACGGGCTGTTGCTGGGCGCGGGCGCCGTGGTCGGTGCGGCGTCCACCCGCAACGTGGACTCCGGCCAGCCGCTCGTCGGGCTCGGGTTCTGGAACATCCCGCGCGCGGAGGTGCTCCGCCTGAAAGACTCCGATCCCGGGGTCCAGGCCGGCCTCTACACCGCGGAGCTGGTCCAGTTCATGTGCCGCCGGGGAGCGATCACGTTCAAGGAGCCGTAACCATGGACACGACCGGACTACGCGCCGCGTACGCCGACTTCCTCGCCGTGGCGGAGGCGGGCGGTTTCGGGCCGCCGCCGCCCGGCGAGTGGGACGCCGACCACATCCTGGCGCACATCTACGCCGGTCACGCGCAGATCACGTCGATCGCGCTCGCCGTCGCCGCCGGGCTGCGCCCACCCTACGACAACCGACCGGGGCTGGACGGCTGGAACCTGCAACGGGTGATCGATCAGGCCGGTGACCGCGCCGGCCTCATCCGCCTCATCCGCCAGGGCGAGGAGCTCCACCTCGCCGTGACCGAGCACCTGACCAAAGCCGACCTCGAGGTCCAGGTCCCCGTGCTGATCATCTCCAACGACGAGGTGGTCGTCGACGAACCCTGGCCCCTCGCCCAGCTCGTCTTCGGCATCGGCATGGTGCACCTGCCCCGCCACGCCGACCAGCTCCGCTCGCTCCTCCCGGCCAACTGAGTGCGATGAATGCGTCGTTCCTCTCACTGGGCGTGAGGAAGGACGCATTCATCGCACCACCTCGGCGGGACTGCTAGTCCGGCCAGACGGGGTGCCGTTTCTCCAGGAATGCGGCCATCCCTTCGCGCGCGCCGGGGAGCTGGGAGGTCCCGGCCATCACCTCGAGGGCGATCGCGTAGGCGTCGGCCTCGGGCCGGTCAAGTTGGGCGTAGATGGTCTGCTTGCCGATCGCCTTGCTGGCCCGGCTGCCCCGTGTGGCCCGGGCGAGCAGCTCGTCGACCGCCTCGTCGAGTTGGTCGTCCGGGACCACCCGGTTGACCAGGCCCCACTCCGCCGCGGTGCGCGCGTCGATCACGTCGCCGGTCAGCACCAGCTCCATCAGCCGCTTGCGCCCGATCGACCGGGCCACCGGCACCGCCGGCGTGTGGCAGAACCACCCGCCCTTCCCGCCCGGCAGCGCGAACCCCGCCGACTCCGCGGCCACCGCGAGATCGCACGACGCCACCAGCTGGCACCCGGCCGCTGTCGCCAACCCGTGCACCCGAGCCACCACCACCTGCGGCACCGACTGGATCGTGCCCATCACCTCGGTGCACAGCCGCAAAAGCTCCCGTACCCCAACAAGATCCCGCGCCGCCACATCCCCGAAGTCGTGCCCGGCCGAGAAAACCGGCCCCTCCCCGCCCAGCACGATCCCCGTCGCGTCCGACTCGCCGGCCTCCCGGAACGCCCCCAGCAACTCCGCCAGATGCTCCCCCGACAACGAGTTCCGCCGCGCCGCCCGGTTCATCGTGATCCGAACCGCGTCCCCGTCCCGCTTGACCAGAAGGTGCTGGTAATCGGTCATGAGCCCAACGGTAGACCCATCAACGAATCAGCTCGACCGTCACATCCGGGAGGTCGAGATCCGCCCAGACCTTGTCGGCGGTGACCGCCACACCATCGGTCTGCGCCTGAGCGACGGCCAGGCAGGCACGGTCGCCAAGGGACAACCCGCACGCCCGGCCGGCGGACCAGAGCCGGGCGGCCCGCTCCGCATCGGTTCGGCCGAACGGCACGACGTCAACACCAAGAGCGAGCAGCGCCTGAACCGCCGAATGATCGGCCAGACCACGTTGAACGAGCTTGGCCAGGGTCTCCGACCAGTTGACCGAAGAGATCACGGCGCCGTCCAGAAGGTCGGCCACCCTGCCATGGCCCGGCTCCCGGTACAGCAGCGCCAGCAGGGCTGACGCGTCGAGTACATAGGTCACGGCCGGTCGTCCTCCCGAGCCGCCTCGGTCCGCCGGTCGGCGAGCAGTTCGTCGACCACGCTTCCGGCGTGGCCTTGCCCGGCCGCCGCCCGCATCACCTGTTCCTGGATCCGGGCAAGCAGGTGTGCCCGGTCCTCGAAGACCAGGCGACCGTCCTCGACGTAGGCGACCAACCGGTGACCAGGCGTCAGGCCCAGCTCAGCCCGCATCTGCACGGGTATCGTCACACGACCCTGCGCGTTGACTTCGACTTCCGAATGTGTCACAGATCCAGCCTATATGACACAGGGGGCTGGCACATGTCTGATCACTGGCTCGATAGGCCGCTGGCCTGGCGGATGACGGTGACGATGTCGGTCATCATGTCGTTGATCTGGAAGTTCCTGGGGGTGTAGACGCGGGCCACGCCGTGGTCGCGCAGGGTGCGGGCGTCTTCGGGGGGGATGATGCCGCCGACGATCACGGGGATGTCGGGGGCGCCGGCGGCGCGGAGGCCGTTGATAACCGCGGGGACGACTTCGATGTGGGAGCCGGAGAGGATGGAGAGGCCGACGACGTGGACGCCTTCCTGGACGGCGGCGGCGACGATCTGGTCGGGGGTGAGGCGGATGCCCTGGTAGATCACCTCGAAGCCGGCGTCGCGGGCGCGGACGGCGATCTGTTCGGCGCCGTTGGAGTGGCCGTCGAGGCCGGGTTTGCCGACCAGCATGCGCAGGGCGCGCAGGCCGAGGTCGGCGGCGGTGGCGCGGACGCGGTCGCGGACGGCGGACAGGGAGGTGCCGGGGTCGCCGGTGGTGGCGCCGGAGACGCCGGTCGGGGCCCGGTACTCGCCGAAGACCTCGCGCAGTGCGGCGGCCCACTCGCCGGTGGTGGCCCCGGCGCGGGCGCAGTCGAGGGTGGCGTCCATCAGGTTGGTGGCCGTGCTTGCCGTTTCCTTCAACACGTCGAGGGCTTTGTCTACTTCGGACTGGTTGCGTTGGGCGCGCCAGCGTTGGATGGCCTCGACGGCGCGCCGCTCGACGGCGGGGTCCGGGGAGTGGATCACGTCGGCGCCCTCGGCCTGCAGCGGGCTGGGTTCGGTGGTGTCGAAGCGGTTGACCCCGACGACGATCTCCGCGCCGCCCTCGATCCGGCGGCGGCGCTCGGCGAGCGAGGTGACCAGCGCGGTCTTCATGTAGCCGCTGTCCACCGCGGCCACCGTGCCGCCCATGGCGTCGACCCGCTCGATCTCCGCGCGGGCGCCGGTCACGATATCGTCCACTTTGGACTGTATGACCGGGGAGCCGTCGAAGATGTCCTCGTACTCAAGGAGATCCGTCTCGTAGGCGAGCACCTGCTGCATGCGCAGTGCCCACTGCTGGTCCCACGGCCGGGGCAGGCCCAGCGCCTCGTTCCAGGCCGGTAGCTGGATGGCCCGGGCCCGCGCGCCGCGGGAGAGGGTCACCGCGAGCATCTCCAGCACGATGCGCTGAACGTTGTTCTCCGGCTGAGCCTCGGTCAACCCCAAGGAGTTCACCTGCACGCCGTAGCGGAACCGGCGCAGCTTCGGATCCTCGATGCCGTACCGCCGCAACGTGATCTCGTCCCACAGCACGGTGAACGCGCGCAGCTTGCACATCTCCTCGACGAACCGCACGCCGGCGTTGACGAAGAAGGAGATCCGCCCGACCACGTCACCGAACCGCTCGGCCGGCACCTGGCCGGAGTCGCGCACCGCGTCGAGCACCGCGATCGCCGTGCACATCGAGAACGCCACCTCCTGCACCGGCGTCGCCCCGGCCTCCTGCAGGTGGTAGCTGCACACGTTGATCGGGTTCCAGGTCGGCGCGTTCGCCACCGTCCAGGCCACCATGTCGGTGATCAGCCGCAGGCTCGGCCCGGGCGGGAACACGTACGTGCCGCGGGACAGGTACTCCTTGATGATGTCGTTCTGCGTCGTCCCGGTGAGCGCCCCGACCTCCGCACCCTGCTCCTGGGCCACGGTGAGGTACAGCGCGAGCAGCCACATGGCCGTCGCGTTGATCGTCATCGAGGTGTTCGCCCCGGCCAGCGGGATGCCCTCGAACAGCTGCCGCATGTCCCCGACGTGGCTGACCGGCACCCCCACCTTGCCGACCTCGCCGCGGGACAGCTCATGATCGGGGTCGTATCCGGTCTGGGTGGGCAGGTCGAACGCCACCGACAGCCCCGTCTGCCCCTTCTCGAGGTTCCGCCGGTACAGCGCGTTGGACGCTACCGCCGACGAGTGCCCCGCATACGTGCGCATCACCCACGGCCGGTCCCGCTCGCGGTCGGTCGGATACGGCATCGGACACCTCCCGGAACTGCGTGAACCCAGCGTACTGGCCGGTAACCATTCCGGCAGGGGTGCCGTTTCTCACAGGCATGAGGTTCCATATCCACGTGCTGAAACGAATCGCGACCGCGGCCGCGGCCCTCACGCTGACCCTGACCTTCGCCGGCTCCGCGGGAGCGATCAACACCTACAACGCCGCGCCGGCGCCGGAGCGCACGGAGGTCGGCGCGCTGGTCGCGACCTGGGACGACGACGCGGACCCGGCCACGCCGGACCGGGTCGACTGGGTCTGCTCCGGCACGATGGTCGACCGCGACACGTTCCTCACCGCCGCGCACTGCACCACCGACTGGCCGCCGAACGTGAAGTTCTTCGTGTCGCTGGCCCAGGACGTGCAGGGTGCGCTGGACGCCGCGGCAGCCGCGCACCCCAGCGACCCGGCGGCCATCGCGGCGGCGGTCGGCGTCCAGGGTGTGGCGCACTCCGACCCGGCGTTCTCGGCCAGGCAGTCCGACCCGCACGACATCTCGGTGATCCAGCTGCCGGCCGCGGCGGTCGCCGCGCGGTGGAGCTTCACCCCGGCCACGCTGCCCACCGCCGGCCAGCTCGACGCGCTCGGGCCGCAGGGGCTGAGCACGACGGCGTTCACCGTGGTCGGCTACGGCACCCAGGAGGCCACGCGCGGCCCCGGCGGCCAAACCCACCCGGGCGGCGGCGTTCGGATGAAGGCGCCGGAGGGGTTCAACGCGCTCACCAACGCCTGGCTGCGACTCGACATGCACGCCCAGCACGGCAACGGCGGCGCCTGCTACGGCGACTCGGGCGGTCCGAACTTCGCCACGCTGAACGGCCGGCAGGTACTGGTCGCCACCACGATCACCGGCGACACCCCGTGCTATGCCACCAACGTCGTGTACCGCACCGACACCGCCAGCGCCCGCGGCTTCCTCGGCCAGTTCGTCACGCTGCCCTAGCTCAAAACCGGCCGCGCAGGCGGACAATGGGTGCGTGCCCGCCTACACCCTGCTGGTACCGCTGCTGGCCATCGCCATCCTGGCGCTGGTGCTGCGCTGGGCGTCGAGCCTGGACACCGACAAGGCCCACCGCAAGGACTACGGCCTGCTCCGCGAAGTCGCCAAAGTGCCGAGTTCCACCGCCGCCCGCATTGTCGAGCAGTGCCTGCAGGCGGCCGGCATCCGCGCCACGACCGTGCCCGCGGAGGACGGCAACGGCATGCGCATCTTGGTCTTCCCGGGCGACGAGAGTGTCGCCATCCAAGCGCTGCTCAATATGCCCTAACCCCGCAACGCCGAGGTCAGCGACGGGCTCAGCTCACGCACGCCCGGATGGTTGTGCCAGCGCCGCAACGTGGCCGCCAGTCGCCGGAGGTCCGCCCGCGCCGTCGCGGAGTCAACCGCCACGGCATCTCCGAGTAACTCATTCGTCAGCGTGCAGGCGTGGTCGACCTCGCCTACCGAGGCGTATGCCAGTGCCCGGACCGTGCCGTACCGGACCCGGGCACGCAGCGCGCTCCGCGGAATTTCGGCGATCTCCCGATCGAGGACCGCCACGGCGGCATGTGAGCGCCCGAGGTCGTACAGGCAACATCCGGTCTCTATGGCCACCGAGTCGCGGACAGCCCATGGGCCGAGGACCGGCTCGTCCTGTGGCTCGGCTTCGGCGATCCGAAGCAGCCGTGCGGCGTTATCCAGCGCGCGCATGCAACTGCCGTAATCTCCAGCGAGCGCGTGCCCCAAGCCCTCCTGTTGCGCTGCGAGACCGCGGATACGGGCAGGCGTGCGATGGTCGGCTTGGGCCCGCGCCGCCAGCACCACGGTGTCGCGTGGCTGCCCTCGAGAGAGGGCAATCACTGCCTGACGCACTACCGCGTAGGTGGCCATGGCGAGCCCGCCGTCGATCTCGACGGCCTTGCCGATCCACCACAGGGCAGCCCGGTTGTCTCCGGACTCCTGAGCCATCCACCCGGCATACTCGGCGTTGCGTGCCGCGAGCACTGCCAACTGATGGTCCAACCCGTGCTTTCGATCGGTGATCTGAGCGCCGAGCGCCTGGGCCTGCGCGATCACGAGCGGAAGCATGACATGCGGGCTCGTGGTCTGTCCCAGGATCCGTGTCTGTTCATACATGGCCCGGAAACTCGGCGCCAGATGCTCCGCTCCAGCCCGCACTCGCGTCGCCGGTTGCCGGATTGTCATCATGACGAGCGAGGCCGCGCCGGTAAACAGCGCGTTGCGGCGGCCCGTGGGAAAGAACCCGCTTTCGCCGTCCGGCTCCGGGCTCATCAACCACGCCTCGCCGTCGCCGGTGGCCGCGGTCTCCGGCGGAGAGATCTCACGCACCAGCCCGACCAGCGCCCCGTTGGCATCGAGGGCAGCGTCGCAGCGGCGGGCAAGATATTCCGAGGGCGGCATAGCGCCGGTTTCGATCTTGCTGAGGTAGCCTTTGCTGTAGTGCACCCGCCGGGCGAGCCCGGCCAACGAGATCCCGGCCTGAGTACGGATACGGCGCAACTCAATCCCGAAGTCGTCCGTCACCGTCCTATCGTGCGCCACTCCGTCTACGCGGCGCACCGGTTTCCTGTCTCCTGACATCAAGGAAACGAAATTGGACAGCTATTGGCGAGGTCGGCGCAGGTTAGCGCGCACCGGACGGTGTCATCCGTCGGCGTGTGGCGACCACGATCGCTACCAGTAGCAGCGGCGCGGTGAACACGCCGGCGAGCTGCCAGTCACCGGAGGCCGGGCTCGGGAGGATGTGTTCCTCCAGCACCGTGTTGTGTACGGGTGGTCCGGAGCCGACGCCGTTCTGGGTCTCCCACAGATTCAGCACCGGCGGACCGCCGCCCGCGCCGTTCTGGGCGTGGAAGAGGCTCAGCACCGGTGGGCCATCCGGCGTCTGACCGCGACCGCGACGGCCACCAGCAGGAGCGGCACCACGAACACCCCGGCGAGCTGCCCGTCTCCGGAGTTCGTACCTGGCAGAATGTGTTCCTGCCGCGCGGTGTACCCGAAAGCTGCGTGAGCCACGCCGCCCTGTGCGGCCAACAGCTGTAAAACGTGTTCCTGTGGCGCACACTGGTACCCGAAAGCTGCGTGAGCTATGCCGCCCTGGGTGTGGCTGGGATTCGTCAGGCCGTACTCGACCGCGGTTGGCATTCGGTTGCCCTTCCTTGAGAAATCGCGGCCCCGGAGAACCCCGCACCAGTGTGGCGTCACCGGCTGGTGAACACCACCCCCGCCGAGCTGCCGCCGCGGCGACTCGGCTCGCCGGCGGCCAGAACCTCGCCGCCGCGCAGGAACTCCAGGCCGGAGGCGACGCCGATGGTCGGCGCGATCTTGATGGTGGGGTCGAGCGGTGAGGTGTCGCTGACCGCGAACCTCTGCCCGAGCGCCAGCAGGCCCGATGTGGTCGGCAGGGCGATGAAATCGGGCTCGGCCTGGGACGTGGCGCCGTTGCGCTGGGAGGCCCGGGGGGCGGCGATGGCGTCGGGGAGGGACATGCCGAAGTCGATGCGGTTGACCAGGATCTGGGTCACCGTCGTGATGATCGACGCGCCGCCGGGAGAGCCGACCGCGAGGTACGGGCGGCCGTGGCGCAGCACGATCGTCGGCGACATGCTGGAGCGCGGGCGCTTGCCGGCGGCGGGCAGGTTCGGGTCGGCCGCGGTGCCCTGGGTGGGGGCGAAGTTGAAGTCGGTCAGCTCGTTGTTGAGCAGGAAGCCGCGGTGCGGCACCACGATGCCGCTGCCGCCGAGTTGCTCGATGGTGTGGGTGTAGGAGACGACGTTGCCCCAGCGGTCGCTGACCACGAAGTGGTTGGTGTGCGCGCCGTCGTTGCCGGCCCTTGTGTCTACTGTGGACAGGGTGCAGGTCGGGGTGCCGTTGGGGTCGCCGGGGGCGACCGGGCTGGTCAGGGCCTGGGCCGGGTTGATGAGGCAGGCGCGCTGCTTGGCGAACCGGTCGGAGAGCAGTTGGCGTTGCGGCACGGTGACGAACGCCGGGTCGCCGATGAACCGGTTGCGGTCGGCGAAGGCCAGCCGGGTGGACTCCAGGTAGTGGTGCAACGCCTGCACACGGTCCATTGTGGACAGTGGGAAGTTCTCCATGATGTTCAGCGACTCGCCGACGGTGATCCCG
>NZ_DASYTH010000200.1:0-8061 GCF_036002505.1 Actinophytocola sp.
CGTCGAGGTCGCCCCACTCCTGGTTCCGGGCATCCTGCAGACCGGTGACTACATCCGGGCGATCATGACGACACCCGGTGTCCCGTCCGGCGAGATCGCGTCGCGCGTCACTACCCGGCTCGGCCGCAAGGAGATAATCACCAAGCAGAACCCGGCCGACTTGCTGGTGCTGCTTGGCCGAGCCGCGCTCAACCAGGGCATCGGCGGCCGGCAAGTGATGATCGAGCAGCTCGCGCACCTGCTGGAGATGGCATCCCGCCCCAACGTCGAAGTCCGCATCGTCCCGGACGACCGCGGCTGGCATCCGGGACTGGAGGGTGACTTCACGTTCATCGAATCGAGTCGGGCCAACGCAGTGCGCAGCGCATCGACGACCACGTCATCCATCGTCTTCGTGGGCATTCGCCAGACAATGCTCATGCTCCACGAGGACCGCGATGTGAACCCCTATCGATGGGCAATCGACCAGATCATGAAGGTAGCGCTGCCGCCCGAAATGTCTGTCAGCTTTATCGCCGATCTTCGCAATCGAATGGAGAAGCGCCGTGGCATCTCAACACACCTGGCGGAAGTCGCTCCGTAGCCAGAACAACCAGAACTGCGTCGAGCTGTGCGGCACGCTCGACCAGGTGCGGGACTCGAAGAACGTGGCCGGGCCGGCATTGCGGGGAGATGTGCCGGCGTTGGTGCGGGCCATCCGGGCGGGCGCGTTCGACCACTGAGGACTGTCAGACCCCGCCGGCACACTGCCCGGCGTGACGATCGAGGGAGTGCTGCGGCGGCAGGCCGGCGTGGTCAGCAGGGCTCAGGCCCTGACCGAAGGCATGAGCTCGGCGACGATCAGCCGGCGGCTCGCGCGCGGACTGTGGGTACGCCTGCTCCCACGGGTGTACCTGGCGGCCGGCCACGCGCTCACGGCCGAGGCGCGGCTGCGGGCCAGCTACCTGTGGGCCGGGCTGGGCGCGACGGTGTGCGGTGCCGCCGCGGCCTGGTGGCACGGTCTGTGTGCCGAAGCGCCGACCTGGGTGGAGATCACGATCCCGCACCACCGGCGACTGCCGGCCCAGCCGGGAATCCAGGCGCACCGGCGCGACCTCCAGTCGGCGGACCGGGTCGAGGTCAACGGGCTGTGGGTGACCGCCGTGCCACTGACGGTCCTCGATGCCGCGGTCGCACTGGGCACCACGGGGTCACACCTCATGGACCGCGCGCTGCAGCACCGGTTCACCGTCACCGACCTGTACGCCGCCCACTACCGCAATCTCGGGCGGCGCGGCTCGGCGGACGCCGCCGAACTGCTCCGCGCCGCAAGCGACCGGGCGGCCTCCGGAGGCGGAGCGGCTGCTGGTCGCGTTGCTGGGTGACGCGGGGCTGGCCGGGTGGCGGTGTGGGTACCGGGTCGACCGGTACGAGCTGGACTTCGCCTTTCCGGCGGAGCGGATCGCCATCGAGGTTGACGGCTGGGCCTGGCACTCCGACGTCGAGCGGTTCCGGCACGACCGGCGGCGGCAGAACGTTCTCGTGCTGGCCGGCTGGACGGTGCTCCGGTTCACCTGGCACGACCTGACCGTCCGGCCGGACACCGTGACCGCCCAGATCCGGGCCGCCCTGGTTCGAACGGTGGCATGATCACCAGAATGGGAAAACCACGCTCATATTCGAGCGTGACCTTCCCATCTTGCTGATCATGCGGCGCCGTTCAGCCAGGACGGGGTGGCCATCACCCATTCTTCGGGGGTGCCTTTGGGGAGGGTGAGCGGGCCGACGTGCGGGTGCTGGCGCTCGTCGCCGGCCGGGCAGATCAGGATCAGGGTGTCCGGGCCGTCCGGGCTCCCGCCGTAGCGCGCGTTGTCGATGAGCCGGTTGAGCAGCTTGGCGCCGGCCGGGTAGCGGCCCAGCGGGGTCAGGCCGTCCAGCACCAGAACCCGGTTGCCGGCCAGCTCGGCCGCCATCGCGTCGAAGGTCCGGGCCAGCAGGCGGGCCAGGTTGAGCTGGTCGCGGCTGTCCGGGTCGGCCGCGTCGGCGCGCAGCACCACGCCGAAGTCGGGGATCTTGGCCGCGGTCGCCTGGGCGCGCAGGATGCGGACGAACATCGCGGACACGTCCACCGGCTCCGCCACGATCTCGTGGATCTCCTGCCGGGCCCGGGCCGCGCGCTTGGGGCGGACCGTGACGAACCGGACGCCGCCGTGCCGGACGGCCTCGGTCAGCCGGGCCGGCACGTCCGCCATCACCTTGCCCTCGACGGCCCCGGCCAAGGAGGAATCCGACCGTCGTGGGGAGGCCAGCCCGGTCACGGTCGTGCTCGGCGGCCGGAACCTCTCACCGTCCCAGGTCAGCTCGAAGCCGGCTTTCTTGCACAGGTCCTGGAGCTGTGTGCTGTCCGGCAGTGGGTCAAGGCCGGGGAATCGTTTGGTGACCCGGAGTTTGAGGTCCTCGGCGTCGAGCCCGCCGGCCGGGAGCCCGGCGCCGGCCTGGGCCAACCGGATGGCCCGGACCGGCTTGAGCTTGCGCGGGTAGAGTTCCATCCGGGCGTTGGCGAGGACGGTGCCCGACGCGGACGCCGCCAGCTGGACCAGGCGCCGCTCCCCCCACACCCAGTCCATCGGCCGGGCCAGCTCCTGCAGTCGTCGGACCACGGCGGCCGGGGTCGGCAGCGGGTCGCCGGCGGCCAACTCGATCGCCTCGTCGCCGAGATTTGCCGCCAGGTCAAGCAACTGGCTGTCGGCCACGGTGTCCAGCGGCTCGTCCCGGGCGGCCTGCAACGCCACGAGGAGGCGGCCGTTGTGCCGCCTGGTGGCGAACCGCGGTTCTTCGGCGAGATAGTCCCGCTCGATCAGCGCGCGCAGCACCGCGTAGGCCAGCGGCATCCGGTGCTCGACCGGCACCGTGTCCGTGAAGCCGTAGTGGTCGTGGATGCGTTCGGCCAGCTCCGCCGCGGTCGCGACCCGGTACAGCGCGATCAGGTCGTCGACCAGCTTGATGTGCATGGTTTTCAGGTGTGCGTTGGACCGCCACACCTTGCGGCGGCCGGACAGGACCTGGGCGATCCGCCCGTTGCTGAGCCCTTGCTTGGCAGCCACCTGCACGTTGGTCGGCCAGCGCACGTCGGGGAGCGTCCCGGCGTCGGGCAGGCCGAGCAACAGCTTGGTGATGGCGATCGTCGAAGCGTTGCGAACTCCCGAAGCGGGCAGCAGGGACGGCACGATCTGGTCGAGCGGCGCGCCGGAGGGCGGCAGGCTGTCCACGCTCGCCCCACCGAGCAGCTTTCGCCGCCACACCGTGTGCCGGTTGACCAGCTCCTGCCGGGTCTTCTTGCTCAGGCCGCGCGCGTTCCACAGGGTCCGATAGGGAACGTCGATGAGGTCGCCCACGGTCTGCGCGCCAAGCCGCTGAGCGACGGCGACCGCGCGCAGGGTCAGTCCGGCCGCGTCCAGTGCGGTGTCCGCGTCCGCCCGCTCGGCCGCCTCGTCGCGCAGCTCCTGCGGATCGTCGGACGCGGACAGGGAGCTGGTCGCCGGGCCGGTCTCGTCGATGGCGGCGAAGACCAGCCGCCAGGCTTCCCGCATCGCGGCCGCGGTGGGGTGGCGACGGTCGGCGTCGCGCTGGAACGCCGTGGTGAAGAACTCGACGAGCTGCTCACGCAGCGGTGCGGCGAACAGCTCGCTGGACAGGGTCACCTCGCCGGCGAAGCTTGGGTCGGTGCCGTCCGCGCTCCACGTGGGCAGCTCCAGGCTGGCCATCTCATGCAGGGTCACCGCGACCGCGTACCGTTCGGCGGCCGGGTCGTACTGGGGGCGGCGGGGTTCGCGGAGGAACGGGTCGACGTAGCCTCGGGTGCCCGCGTGGAGGTCCGATGTGGACACACCGGCGAGCGAGAAATCGAACAGCACCAACCGTTTGCCCTGCTTGGGGTGCTCCTTGATGCCGAGGTTGTCCGGCTTGACGTCCCGGTGGAACACCTTGTTGCGTTCCAGGTAGGTCACCACGTCGAGCAACTGGTCGCCGTATCGCTGAAGCTGGTCGGGGAACAGCGCGCCGTCCTGGCGCAGGAGCGCCGCCAGAGTCTGCTCGCCGGCATAGTCGAGCTCGATCGCATGCCGCTCGCCGACCGGGAACACGCCCCGCCGCCGCACCACGAGGTTTTCGTGGCGCAGGTGCTCGAGCGTGGCCTCCTCGTCGTGGAGGCGGTTCACCGCCTCCTCCGACCGGGAGACCTTCACCACGGTCGTCTCGTCGTCCCGGCGGACCAGGAAGGCGCGCGCGGTGGCTCCGGTGCCGAGCACCTGCAGCACCTCGTACTCGGTGCCGGCGAGCGTCTCCCCCGCAACCGCCTCCCACGGGTCGGCCCGCCCGGCCGCCTCCGCGTCCGGTTTCGCCAGGGCCTGGTCGAGCTCGGTCAGGATGTCGGCCACGTCGTCGTAGCGGTCCCGCACGACCGGCGCGGTGCACATCGCGATCAGGGCGAGCAGGTCGTCGGGGATGCCGTCCACCACGGCCGACGGGTGCAGGCCGCCCTCCAGCCGCAGCCGCGCCATCAGCTCGTCGCGGTCGGCCGCCGGTGGCCGGCCGGTGAACAGGAGATACCCGACCGCACCGAGGCCGAAGACGTCCGTCGCGGTGGTCCCGGTGACCTCCAGGCTGTTGCCCGGATCCGGAGCGACGAACTCGGGGGCCAGATAGGGGGCCGCCGCCTTGTCGATGTGGCCTACAGCCCCGCTGCTGGGCACCAACCGGTGCGCGGTCGCCGGATCGGTCAGGGCCCGCGCGGCCGCCTGCCACTCGCCGACGCGCAGGACCGGGCGGGTCCAGTCCGACCCGGACGGCTCCACCACGACCGCCCGCGGGGACAGCGCCCGGTGCACCAGCCGCCGCTCGTGGGCGTACCGGACCGCCTCGGCGAGCTGGCGGAACATGTCGACCCTGGTGGGCAGGTCCAGCTTGTCGTGGTACCTGGCCAGGTAGTGGTCCAGGCGCATCGCGTCCCGGGACTGGTCGATGATCAGTGCCGGGCCGAGCGGATGGCTCTCCAGCTCGTTCGGGCAGAGCAGACCGGGATGCCGGATTCCCTGGCAGGCCCGAAACTCCCGGTCGGCCGCCTGCGAGATCGACCGGCGCTGGTCGTTGCCGGCGGCCCGCTGGTAGAGGTAGATCCGCACCCGGCGGTGCTCCCCGGGCAGATCGTCCCGGGTGGCGTGATGGTCCTGCCAGGTAGGCCCGGACTCGTACGGCCGCTCCTCGATCCGCCAGCGGCCGACGGTCACCATCCGCTCGCTGGGCCTGATGCCGATGTTCCGGAGCAGCTCGTCGACCCTGGCGAAGAAGCGCGGCTCGGGCGGCTGACGGGGCGGCGCGGTCAGCAGGTCGGTGCCGATCTGCGGCAGGCCGTTGTGATTGCCCTCCAGGCCGTAGACACCGTCGCGCTGGCCGTCCTCCAGCTTGCACTGCATACCCGGCTCGGTCAGGAACACCGCGGCGGACAGGAACGGCACCTTGATCTTTTCCTTGGCCGCCTGGCCGCCCAGCAGGTGCTTGAGGTCCTTCGCCTTCTGGTCCGCGGCGATCCACGGGTTGTCCATGGTGCGCCCGCTCTTGGTCATCCAGGTCCCGTGCCGGCTGCCAACCCAGCCGCGGATGCTCTTCAGCTCGAGGAGGTAGAGCCCGCTCGGCGCGGCGACGAGCAGGTCGACCTCCCTGGGGTGGCCGCTCGGCGAGATGAACGTGAAGTTCGACCAGGCCTGGTAAGGGTGCCGATCGGGCAGCAGCGTACGGACGTGCGTGAGCCCGGCCCGCTCATGCGGGTAGTCGGACAACGTGATCTCATGCCACCGCTTCGATTGCTCGTCCACGGCCGGCTCGCTCCCCTCGTCCTTCGCGCGTCGGTGAGAAGCTACCTCACAGGCAGGACAACCACCGGGAACGTGCGCGGTGACGATGCCGGGGCGTCAGGTCTGGTCGAAGAAGTCTTCGTCGATGCGCTTGAGGACGAAGGTGCTCTCGTCCTGAACGCCGACGTTGTGCAGGATCATCAGCTCGGCGAGCCGGCGGCCGTCGATGAGCACGATTCGGTTCGGTATTCGCTCGACGTAGGAGCGGGCTTCGTTGCTGAAGCGGCTGGTGGTGATGAATACTCCCCGATCGGCCTGCACTCCGTGAAGTGCACCGACGAACGCCTGAATGTCGGGGCGTCCCACCGGTCTGTCTGCGGCATAACGTTTGGCCTGCATGTACATGCGGTCGAGGCCGAGCACGTCCTGCCGGACGACACCGTCGATGCCACCGTCCCCGGACCGGCCCCACTGCTCCGCGGCGCCGGCCCTGCCGCCGTAGCCCATGGCAGTCAGGAGCTTGAGCACAAGCCGTTCGAGGAATGCCGGCTCCTGATCGAGCACCCGCTGGAGTACCTCGGTGGCGAGCGCTTCGTGGCCCTCCTTGACGGCCTCTGCGATGGCCTCAAGTGGAGTGTCTCCATTGTCACCGCCGGAGGCATCCGGCTCTCCCTTGGGGACGGCGCGGGTACGACTGCGGAAGTCCCGATATTCCGCGAATCGGGCAAGGAGCTGCATGTCAACCCGGGACGGATTCTCGGCGAGAACGTCCGAGCCCCGCCGCGTGATCTCCACGTGCCCCCGTCTCGGCCGGCTCAGCAGGCCAGCCTGCACCAGGTGAGTGATCGCCCACTACACACGGCTGTCGAACCGACTTCCGCCGCTGTCCAGCCGCTCGGCAAGCTCGTCATCGCTGACCTGGAACTGAGCGGCGCACCTGTCGCGTAGCCACTGCCACGGGTGGACCTCGCCGCCTGCCGCGATTCGCAGAATCGGCAGCATCACATCCTGAAAGTTGGGGATCGCCATGCTCAGCCTTCAGGTACCTGCCGTTGGCTACCGCGCCCGAAGGTCAAGTAGGCCGGCTTGAGTAGTTCGGTCAATGATTGGCCGCGCACGGCGAGCGTGAGGGCGGGAAGCTGGTCGAGCAGGGCCAAAGGCGAAGTTGCCGGTGGGCTGGGTGTCCGGATATCGGCCTGTGCGGCGAAGTAGGTGTCGATGGAAGCGGCGAGAGGACGGCTGGTCTGTTCGGCGCGGTCGGCGGCCGGGGGGCCGGCGGTGCGGGCGGCCTGCAGGTTGGCGAGTAAATCTTCGCGTTCGCGGCCGCGCCAGGCGAGGATGGCGAACGGGTCGTCGTCGAAGGACTCGGCGAGCAGGTAGAACGTGGCTGCGAGGTGCTTGCACGGGACGGCCTGGTCGGGGCAGGAGCAGTCCAGGGACAGGTCCCCGGAGCTGTCCGGGAACAGGGACAGGCCCAGGGCGGTGAAGACGTCCTCGATGTCCTCGGGCATCTCGCCGGACAGCAACATGGCCGTGTACCAGGCGTTGCCGGCCAGGGCGCGCTCGGCCTGGGTCCATTCGGTCTTGCCGAACGCGGGGATTCCGATGCGGACCCGGTAGGGGCGGGGACGGCTGCCCTGTACCTGCGCGGTGACCGAGCCGGGAGCCACCTCGAGGGAGATCACCTGGCCTTTGCGGGCGTAGGTTCGGCCGCGCTCGAGGCGGTTGCCGATGCCGATGTCCTCCAGCACCTCGATGAACCGCTCCGACCACCAGGTCTGCGCGATGGCGCCGCGGGTGCTGCGGGCCTGGATGCCGCCCTCGACCGGGCGGGGGCGCGACGGCGGCGGGAACCAGTTGTTATTCACCCACGGCTCCTTCGGACAGGGCGAACACCTTGCGAAGGTCGCGGGTGGACAGTTCGGTCAGCCAGCCCTCGCCGTCGGTGACGACGAGATCGGCGAGGGCCTTCTTCTCCTCGATCATCTCGTCGATCTTCTCTTCCAGCGTGCCGGTGCAGATGAACTTGCGCACCTGCACGGTGCGCTTCTGACCGATGCGGAACGCGCGGTCGGTGGCCTGGTTCTCCACCGCCGGGTTCCACCACCGGTCCAGGTGCACCACGTGGTTGGCGGCGGTGAGGTTCAGCCCGGTGCCACCGGCCTTCAGCGACAGCAGGAAGATCGGCGGCCCGTCTCCGGACTGGAAGCGCGCCACCAGCTCGTCGCGCCGC
>NZ_DASYTH010000201.1:0-14569 GCF_036002505.1 Actinophytocola sp.
CGAGCCGGCGCGAGTGCGGGAGATCCTGCAGGGCGTGCTGGGCGAGTACCACGGCGTACCCGCCCTCGCCGAGCAGGCCGCCGTGCTGGCCACCTTCGACGGTCCGGCTCGGGCGGCCCGCTGCGGCCTGGCGATCGTCGAGCGCGCGGCGGCCGCCGGGCTCCGTCTCTCGGTGGGGCTGCACACGGCCGAGGTGGCGCGCCACGGTGCCACCGTTTCCGGTGCCGGCGTGGCGGTCGTGCAGTCGGTGGCGGATCGCGCTCCGCGCGGAGAGGTATGGGCCACGTCGACGCTGCGCGACCTCACCGCGGGAGCCGGTCTGGCGTTCGAGACGCAGGCCACGATCGACGTGCCGTCGCTCGGTCGGCGGGTCGAGCTGGTCGCCGCGGTGCCCGAGTAGTCAGGGCGGCGATCACGCAGGCCGCGGGCGCCCGGCGCGGTACCACGCCGGTTGGGTGGCTTCCGGCAGGCCGGTGGGGTCAGTCGGGAAGGACGCGGCCAGTCCCGGTGAGCCGCCCAGCGTCATGTTGCACCATTGCCTCCCTCAGGTATGCGGGATGCCCGCCCGGCCGGGTGTGCCAGCGGACGAGGGTGCGGGAAAGGCGCAGGGGCTTGCAGCCGTGGGCCGGCCCCGGGCGCCAGCGCCGGCGCCCACCTACGGGGCACGCAGTGGGACGTCGGCAGGACGCCGACCGGCATCGGCGACGCCGTCGCCTGGCCGAGCTCTACCGGCGAATCGGCCCGCGCTGCGGCGGCGCCCTGTCGGTGATGGACGAGAACCGGAGTCCCGCCGAGCACGCCTGGGTCCACCATGACCTGACCGCGCTGCCGCACGCAGCCGCCGACGCAGGAGGACCAGCATGAACCATCGCCAGCAGACACGAGTCCGTCGGTCATCGGCGGTGACACCATGACCGACAAGATCGTCGCCTTTGTGTTGTATCCGGGTCTGACGCCACTGGACCTCATCGGGCCGCTACAGGTGATGAGCGGCCTGGAAGCGGTCGAACAGGTCTACGGCATCCAGCCCAGACACCACGTCGTGGTCGTCGCCGAACACCTCGACGCGGTTCCCACCGACACCCCCGCGCGGGTGGCCGCCACCTCCACCCTCGACGAATTCCCCGAGCCCGACATCGTCATGGTCCCCGGCGGGGGCGCTCCCACCCTGCGGCAGCTGGTGAACCCGGTCCTGCTGGACTTCCTGCGCCAGGCCGACCGCAGCGCCGAGCTGGTCACCTCGGTTTGCACCGGCTCGCTGCTGCTCGCCGGCGCCGGCCCACTGCAAGGACACCGCGCCACCACCCACTGGGCGTACCACCGCTTCCTCAATCGCCTCGGTGCGACGTACGTGCCGGAGCGATGGGTGGAGGACGGCCGGTATCTCACCGGCGCCGGCGTCTCGGCCGGTATTGACACCGCGCTGCACCTCGCCGCCAGGCTGGCCGGCGACGAGATCGCCCGCCTTGTGCAACTGGCCATTGAGTACGACCCGCACCCTCCGCATGGCGGCATCGACTGGACCAAGGTGGACCGGGAGAGCTTTGCCGGCCGCGTCGAAGGCTTCGCCCACCAGGCCCTCGACGAGCACCCCGAGATGCTGGCCCGCGTCCTGGGCACCGCAGACAAGGCCGGCTGAGCTCGGCGCGAACGATCGTCGGGCCCCGCCGGCAGTCGGCCGCATCTGGCGACGACCCGAACCTGATACCGGGCCCGAGAGGAGACCTGCGTGGAGATCGTGGCATTGGGCTGGCTGGGGACCAGAACCCGCAACGCCCAGGAACTGGCCGACTTCTACCAGCGGGTTCTGGGATTACCGCTGGTCCTGCACGAACCGGGCTTCTGGGTGTTCAAGCTGCCCACCGGATACAACGTGGAGGTGTTCGACACGGCGAACCCCGGCAAGGACCACTTCGACACCGGCCCGGTCGGCGGGTTCGCCGTCCGGGACCTGCCCGCCGCGGTGGCAGAGCTGCGAGCGGCGGGTGTGGAACTGCTCGGTGAGGCCGGACCGACCTGGCAGCATTTCCGCGGCCCCGACGGCAACGTGTACGAACTCGTCGCGGCCGTCCCGTCAACGGAAGCGGTCCTTCCGGCGGTCTCTAAAGCCAGCCCGCTGGTAGGGCGACGCCGGGGCCGCCTGGAGCAGATTGTCACGGACTGCTCGACAACGCCGCCCGGCATGGCGCACCGCCGGTCATGAGCCCCGGGCCACCATCAGCGGCCAGGGCCGTACGCGGCGCCCCTGGCGCGGCCTCGGACACTGGGGCAGGCCGCTCACCGTGATGCCACACAATCGCCGACAAGGGGGCCGTCTCATGCCGACGCATCCCGCACCGTCGCCCAGCACAGCACCGCCGGTCACGACGCAGCGGCGGGACCTGATCGTCGCGCTCGCCGGGCTGTGGCCGGTGGCTGGGCTGTACTTGGACGGTTGGGCGCGTACCCATGTGCCTGGGCTTGTTTGACCACCGGGTCGCCGCAGACGTTCGCCGACCGGCTGGCGGTGCTGAACTACATCGCCGGCAGAAACGCGCAAGAGGTCGCCGGGGTCGCGGTGCTGCGCGATCGGTACGCCGCCGATCTCCAACGCCTAGAACTGCTGGTCGCCCAGCAGCGCAAGCAGGACGCCGAGCTGGCGGCGAAGAAGGGCGGCCGTCTCGATGGCGCCTGCGCGACCACGGTACCCGGTAGGGGTACTGTGGGCTGATGGGTGAGGGGACGCCGGTCGGGCCGCACGGGTATTCGGCGGACAAGCAGGCGCTGCTGTCCCGGTTGCGCCGGGTGGAGGGACAGATCCGGGGACTGCAGCGGATGGTCGACGAGGACACGTACTGCATCGACGTGCTGACCCAGATCTCGGCGGCGACGAAGGCATTGCAGGCGGTCGCCGTCGGGCTGCTGGAGGACCACCTGCGGCACTGCGTGGTACGCGCGGCGGCGGAGGGTGACGCGGACCCGAAGATCAAGGAGGCGAGCGCGGCGATCGCCCGGCTGGTCCGGTCCTGATCTGTCACCGTCGGCACCGGCGCGGTCCCGCCGCCGCTCGGCGCGGACGGCGGGACGCGGCTAGGGCTGGGCGGTGGTGAACCGGCGCAGCCGCAGGCTGTTGGCGACCACGAACACCGACGAGAACGCCATCGCGGCCCCGGCGATCATAGGGTTGAGCAGGCCCGCGGCGGCCAGCGGCAGCGCGGCCACGTTGTAGGCGAACGCCCAGAACAGGTTGCTCTTGATGATCCGCAGGGTGCGCCGGGACAGCCGGATGGCGTCGACGGCGGCCGTCAGGTCGCCGCGGACCAGGGTGAGGTCGGACGCCTCGATGGCGACGTCGGTGCCGGTGCCCATGGCCAGGCCCAGGTCGGCCTCGGCCAGGGCGGCGGCGTCGTTAACACCGTCGCCCACCATCGCCACGACCTTCCCGTCGTGCTGCAGGCGTTTGACCACGTCGACCTTGTCGGCGGGCAGCACCTCGGCGATGACCTGGTCGATGCCGACCTGGTCGGCGACGGCCCGGGCCACGGTGGCGTTGTCGCCGGTGAGCAGCACCGGGGTCAGCCCGAGGCGGCGCAGCGCGGCGACGGCGGCGCGGCTGGTGGGCTTGACCACGTCGGCGATCGCGAGGACCCCGCGGGCGGCGCCGTCCCAGCCGGCGACGATGGCGGTCTGTCCCGCGGCCTGGGCATCGGTGACCGTCTGCCGCACGTCGGCGGGCACGCTCAGGCCGGCCTGCCGCAGCAGGGCGAGCCGGCCCACGTGGATATCGTGTCCGTCGACGGTGCCGCGCACGCCGAGCCCCTCGCTGCTGGCGAAGCCGGACACCGCAGGCAGGGCGCCGACGGTGTCGGTGGCCGCCCGGGCGATCGCCTGGGCGATCGGATGCTCGGAGGCGGCCTCGACCGCGCCGGCCAGGCGCAGCAGCTGGTCGGCGTCCTGCCCGTCGGCAGGGGTGCTGGCCACGAGCGTCATCCGGCCGGTGGTGACCGTGCCGGTCTTGTCCAGCACCACCGTGTCGACGGTGCGTGTCGACTCCAGCACTTCCGGGCCCTTGATCAGGATGCCCAGCTGGGCGCCGCGGCCGGTGCCGACCAGCAGGGCGGTCGGGGTGGCCAGGCCCAGCGCGCACGGGCAGGCGATGATCAGGACGGCGACCGCGGCGGTGAACGCGGCGGTCCACCCGACCCCGGCGCCGACCCACCAGCCCAGCGTGGCCCCGGCGAGGGCGATCACGATCGGCACGAACACCGCGGAGATGCGATCGGCGAGGCGCTGCACCGGGGCTTTGCCGCTCTGCGCCTGCTCGACCAGCCGGGCCATCTGCGCCAGCTGGGTGTCGGCGCCGACCCGGGTGGCCCGGACGATCAGCCGGCCGCCGGCGTTGACGGTGGCGCCGACCACGGCGTCACCGGGCCGGACCTCGACCGGCACGGATTCGCCGGTGAGCATGCTGGCGTCCACCGCGGAGCTGCCGTCCTCGACCTGCCCGTCGGTGGCGATCTTCTCGCCGGGCCGGACCAGGAACCGGTCGCCCACCGCCAGCTGCCCGATCGGGATGCGCCGCTCAGTGCCGTCGCGCAGCATGGTCACGTCCTTGGCGCCGAGCTCCAGCAGGGCGCTCAGGGCGGCGCCGGCGCGGCGCTTGGCGCGGGCCTCGAAGTAGCGGCCGGCGAGGATGAACGTGGTTACCCCGGCAGCGGCCTCCAGGTAGATGGCGTCGGCGCCGCCGCCGCGGCCGATGGCCAGCGTGAACGGGTGCGTCATGCCGGGCACGCCGGCGGTGCCTAAGAACAGCGCCCACACCGACCAGCCGAACGCGGCGAGGGTGCCCATCGAGATCAGCGTGTCCATCGTCGCGGCCCCGTGCCGCAGGTTCGTCCACGCCGCCCGGTGGAACGGCAGCCCACCGTAAACGACGACCGGTGCGGCCAGGGTCAGGGACAGCCACTGCCAGTTCGTGAACTGCCAGGCCGGCACCATCGCCAGAACCACCACCGGGAGGCTGAGGACGGCGGACACCCACAGCCGGGTCCGGACGCTGCGCAGCGCATCGGCCGACTGCGCCTGGTCCGCCGGGCCGTCGGCCGCCGGAGGGGGTGGGGGAAGCCCGGCGGTGTAGCCGGTCTGCTGCACGGTGGCGATCAGATCGTCGGTGGTCACGCCGTCGGCGTAGCGGACCGACGCCTTCTCGGTGGCGTAGTTGACCGTGGCGGTGACCCCGGGCATCCGGTTGAGCTTCTTCTCGATCCGGGAGGCGCAGGAGGCGCAGGTCATGCCGCCGATCGCCAGTTCGATCTGGTTCGTGGCGGTGGGCAACGGCCCCGTCACCGATGTCATGGCTGCTCTCCCATACCCGTGGTGTGCCCGTCGTCGCCGTGTCCCGGCGGCGGGCTCAGCTCGCCAGCGCGTAGCCGGCCTCGTCGACCGCCGCGGCCACCGCCGCGTCGTCGACCGGCTGCTCGCTGGTGACGGTGACGGCGCCGCTGGCCAGGTCGACCTCAACGTCGGTGACACCGGGGATCTGCCTGATCTCCGAACCGACCGCGGTGACGCAGTGCGAACACGTCATCCCGGTCACGGTGTAGGTCTTGATCGCCATCACGGTCTCCTTCGTCCACGGACTCGAAACGCCCGGCGGCCGGCGGGACAGCCTCCGTAACATCCATCCTACCCATACCCCCCATGGGTACCAAGCGGCGGCCGTGCCGCGTCAATCCGGGAACGGACGCCGGCTTCCCGGCGGCTGTCAGAAGTCGTCGTCGGGCGGGGTGCGGGACAGCTCGACCAGCCGGCGCAGGCAGTGCTCCCGCAACGGCTGCGGGAAGTCGGCGGTGAGCCGATAGAACACCACCCGCCCCGCCCGGCAACCGACCACCAGACCGGCGGTCCGCAGGATCCGCAGCCCGTAGCCGACGGCGTCCTCGGACGCCCCCAACGCCAGCGCAAGATCGCCCACGCAGAGCTCCTCCACGGTGTCCAAGGCATAAAGGATCCGGGCCCGCACCGGGTCGGCCAGCAGGCTCAGCAGCGACGTGAGCCGCTGCGCCTCGTCGGACGAGATGAGCCGGGCCCGCGCCGCGGCGACCCGCGCCGGGTCCACCGGATGGTCGTGGGCGCCGCCTCGAGCCACCGCGTCGGTCGACATCGTGCACCTCCACCCGCACGTTACCCGTACGCCCGTGCAGGTATGGCGACGTCAGGCCGTACCGAAAGGGATACTCATGACACATGCCACCGCGATGCTCGACACGTATCCGGCCGACCTGGGCAACGTCGACAAGCAGGCCCTCGCCGATTGCATCGACGCCTGCTTCGACTGCGCCCAGACCTGCACCGCCTGCCTGAGCGAGTCCATGGTCGCCGAGCTCACCAAATGCATCCGTACCAACCTGGACTGCGCCGACATCTGCGACACCACCGGCCGCCTGCTGTCGCGGCACACCGGCTACGACGCCAACCTCACCGCCGCCACGCTGCAGGCGTGCCTGGCCGCGTGCCACGCCTGCGGTGACGAATGCGAGCGGCACGCCGGCATGCACGAGCATTGCCGGGTCTGCGCCGAAGCCTGCCGCCGCTGCGAACAAGCCTGCCAGCGGCTGGCGGCCGCGCTCGGCTGACCCGCATCCCTCCACGCGCCGGCGCACGGATCATGGCGCGCGAGGCCGCCCGATGGGCGGCGGACCATGACCGTTGGCCCCGCTAGGTGGACCATGGCGGTCCGCCACCCACGGCCGTCGCGGCGCCCACGCCAATCTTCGGCCGGCGCCTCTATACCCCTACGGGGTATGGGTGTACGCTGTGAGCCGGGTGAGAGCCGGACCGTACCTCGCCGGGACCATGAACCATCCGCCTTTCGCCGTGAGGACGCCACACCAAGCGAAGCGGCACGTCGCGACCCGCGGCCGCGGCCGCCGGAGGAGCATCGTGAACAGCCAGACCACCGTGCTGGAAGTCGGAGGACTGCACTGGGCCACCTCGCAATCGGTGGTGGAGAAGGTGCTCTCGCATCGTCCCGGGGTCCTCGCCGTGCAAGCCAACGCGGTCGCCCAGACCGCCACCGTGCGCTACGACCCGGCCCGCACGTCGGTCGCCGAGCTGACCCGCTGGGTCCGCGACTGCGGCTATCACTGCGCCGGCCAGTCCGTACCCGACCACGTGTGCGACCCGATGACCGAGCCCGGCGACGCCCACCACATGCACCCCGACGGCGTGGTGGAGGACCACACCGGGCGGGACCACACCCGGCCCGACGCGGCACGGACGATGGAGCACGCCGCGCCCGAGCACGCCGGACAGGGGCACGAGGGGCACGCCGCCCAGGAGATGATGGGCCACGGCGGGCACCACGGCGCCGGTTCCATGGCCGACATGGTCCGCGACATGCGCAACCGGTTCCTGGTCGCGGCGGTGTTGTCGGTACCGATCCTGTTGTGGTCGCCGATCGGCCGCGAGGTGTTGGGGTTCAACACGCCGGCGCCGTTCGGGCTGCGCGACGACGTGTTCGCGCTGATCCTGTCACTGCCGGTGGTGTTCTACTCGTCCTGGATCTTCTTCGACGGCGCGTACCGGGCGCTGCGGGCCCGCACGTTGGACATGATGGTGCTGGTCGCCGTCGCCATCGCCGCCGGCTGGCTGTACAGCCTCGGGGTGACCCTGACCGGCGGCGGCGAGGTGTTCTACGAGGCCGCCTCCGTGCTGGCCGCGTTCGTGCTGCTCGGGCACTGGTTCGAGATGCGCGCCCGTGGGGGCGCCAACGACGCCATCCGGTCCTTGCTGGAGCTGGCCCCGCCGATGGCGGTGGTGCTGCGCGACGGACAGCCGGTGGAGGTGCCCACCGCCGAAGTACAGGTCGGTGACCTGCTGCTGGTCCGGCCGGGCGCCAAAGTCCCGGTGGACGGGGTGGTGGAGTCCGGCGACTCCGAGGTGGACGAGTCCATGGTGACCGGGGAAAGCCTGCCGGTGGCCAAGGCGCCCGGCGACCCGGTGATCGGCGCGTCGGTCAACACCACCGGAACCCTGCGGGTCCGGGCCACCAAGGTCGGCTCGGACACGGCGCTGGCGCAGATCGTGGCGCTGGTGCAGCAGGCGCAGAACTCCAAGGCCCCCGGGCAGCGGCTGGCCGACCGGGCGGCGTTCTGGCTGGTGGTGGTGGCGCTGCTCGGCGGGACCGGCACATTTGTCGTGTGGCTGCTGGCCGGAGCCGGCGTGCAGACGGCGCTGCTGTTCGCCATCACCGTGGTGGTGATCACCTGCCCGGACGCGCTGGGCCTGGCCACCCCGACCGCGATCATGGTCGGGACCGGACTCGGCGCCCAACGCGGGGTGTTGTTCAAGAACGCGACCGCGCTGGAGACGGCGGCGCGCATCGACACGGTGGTGATGGACAAGACCGGCACCCTGACCAAAGGCGAGCCGGAGGTCACCGACGTGATCGTCGACGGCCTGGACGAGTACGAGGTGCTGGCCCTGGCCGCGGCGGTGGAACGCGAGTCCGAGCACCCGCTCGCGGCCGCCGTCGTCCGCCACGCCGACCACCGCGGGGTGCCCGTGCTGGACGTCTCCGGCTTCCGGAACGTGCCGGGCCACGGCGCCGCCGCGCAGGTCGCCGGGCGGCGGGTGCTGGTCGGCAACCGCAAGCTGATGGCCGACGAGGGCGTCGACACCGGCGGGCTCATGGAGCGGCGTGACGAGCTGGCCGCGGCGGGCCGCACCGCCGTCCTGGTGGCCGTGGACGGCACCGCGGTCGGGGTGATCGCGATGGCCGACGCCGCCCGGGAGACGGCCGCCGCGGCGGTCACGGCACTGCACGAGGCCGGCGTCGAGGTGGTCATGTTGACCGGCGACAACGAGGCCACCGCGCGGCGGATCGCCGGACAGCTGAGCATAGACACCGTGATCGCCGAGGTGCTGCCCGGCGACAAGTCCGCCAAGGTCGCCGAACTGCAGGCGGCGGGCCGGCGGGTGGCCATGGTCGGTGACGGGGTCAACGACGCCCCGGCTCTGGCCCAGGCCGACCTGGGCATCGCGATCGGCGCCGGCACCGACGTGGCGATCGAGACTGCCGACGTGGTGCTCATGCGCTCCGATCCGCTGGACGTGCCGATCGCGTTGCGCATCGGCCGGGGGACGCTGCGCAAGATGCGGCAGAACCTGGGCTGGGCGATCGGCTACAACACCGTCGCGTTGCCCATCGCCGCCGGTGTGTTCGCTCCGGCCTTCGGGCTGGTGCTGCGGCCGGAGATCGCGGCCCTGTCGATGTCCGGGTCCAGCGTGATCGTCGCGGTCAACGCCCTGCTGCTCAGGCGGCTGGAGCTGCCCGAGCCACCTCCGTCTGCTGCGGCCGGCGCGGCCGCCGGGCAACAACCGGTCCCGGCCGGTCAACGGTGACCGGCCCCGACGCCGCACGCGACCGCCGGCAGCCGTTGGGGTGCGCCGCCGCTCGCCACCGGCCGTGACCGAGCGCCGTCTGCGCCGGGCATGCCGATGACTTGCCGGCACCGGTACGCGAGAACCGGCTTCGCTGGGCTTGTCGAGGTCAGCCGCCCACCACAGCCGCGGCCGGGCACCGGTCGGTGCCCAGCCGCCGGTTGTTCCCGTGCCCTATAGCCGGTTCAGGATGCCCTGCATGGTGGTGATCTCCGCCCGCTGATCCGTGATGATCTTGGCGGCGAGGGCCTTGGCCTCGGGGTTACTGCCCTGCGCGGTCTCCTGCTTGGCCATGGTGATCGCCCCGGAATGGTGGGCGATCATCATGGTCAGGAACTGCTGGTCGAGGTCGGCGCCGGTGGCGTCCATCAGCTTCTGCATGTCGGCGTGCGACATCGCCCCCGGCATGGGGCCGTGACTCATCCCGCCGGTGTCCATGCCGCCGCTCATGCTGGGCATGGCGGCGGGCTTGCCCCAGGCGCTCAACCAGCCGGTCATGGTGTCGATCTCGGGCTGCTGCGCAGCCTTGATCTTCTCGGCCAGGGACTTGACCTCGGGGTCGCCGGCGCGGGTGCCGGCCAGCTCGGCCATCTCGATGGCCTGCCGGTGATGCTCGATCATCATCTGGGCGAACGTCACGTCGGCGTCGTTGAACACCGCACCCGCCGACGCGCTCGCCGGGGCGCTCGAGGCCGGCATGCCGGAGCCGTGGTCCGTCCCCGAGCCGGACGACGAGGAGTCTCCGCCGCCGCAGGCGGACAGCAGCACCGTGACCGTGACCGCGGCGCCGGCCAGCAGGGCGCGGCGCAGCACAACAGAATGCACCAACACAAGAAAGCCTCTCGGTATCGGATCGTGCGCGAGTCAAACCGTCACCGCGGTCACCCGCTCCGGTGCCGCGACCGGGGACGGCTGCTATATGCGCAGCACCGATACCGCTTCCAGTGTCAACCCGACCCGCCGTCGTGGTGGCGCCCGCGGCGCGGCGCGCCATGGCACTCCCCCGGCCGCCGGGCCGTCGTGGCGCCGCCACCGGGCCAACACCAGCAGCGCGATGCACCACCGCGTCGATGTCGCCGCTGTGCCGACCGCGGTGGTGGCAGATGCCCGCGTACGCCTGCAGCACCGCGTCCAGCCGCGAGCCGGCGTCACCGGCCTGGTCCCGCAGCCCGGCCAGACGGTGGAGGTGGGCGGCGACGTGGCGGTCGTGCCAGGCCACCAGAATGGCCTCGACGTCCGGGAAGTACTTGTAGAGCGTGGCCCGCCCGATGCCGGTCCGCTCGGCGATCTGTGTCTCCCCTGCTCGTCGACCCGATGCTGACGGCGTGCCGCGCCGCCGCCCGGCTACGGTTCGGTCGATGCTGGGTGGTGCCTGGGTGCAGGAGGCACCCACGCGCCGAGACGACCCGACGGCATCGGCTGTCCAGCCGGCGACTCGCTGACCTCGGCGACCATCGCGGCCGCGGTCACGGTCGTCAGCTGACCGACCTGGAGACCGGGTAACCGCGTGGGTGGCCATGCCACTCGGCGTATCTGGTCTCACCGAGGATAGCTTCGCCGAGCGGCACCAGGGATCGCTCGCTCAGCTCGGTCCCGAAGTAGCGGGCATGCTCGTCGGTGACTACCTCGCGCGGATGCTGGTCGGCCAGCACGGTGCGGAAGAACTCGTCCATCCGGTACTGCTCGGGCCCGGCCACCTCGACGCGCCCGTTGAGCGGTGAGCGCACCGCGGTGCGGCCGACCACCTGCGCGACGTCGTCGCCCGCGACGGGCTGGAAGAGCACCGGCGCCATCCGGACCACGCTGCCCTCGGTGGCCGCGTCGGCGATGCTCTGGACGAACTCGAAGAACTGCGTCGCGTGTACGAGCGAGAACGGGATCGAGGAGTTCTCGGGCGGCAGGTCTGGAACAAACAGCGCAAGGTAGAAATCCTCATCGACGTCGACGACGTCGCGATGGGCCACGAGACGAAGATCCGCTGGAACCCCACCACTGAGTGGATCTACTCCGACGACACCGTCTACGAGCCGATCGTCGACGACGACACGTTCGCCCAGGTCCAGACCCTCGCGGCGGCAGTTGTCGCGCGGGTAGAGGCCGAATGGACCGCACACCTCGGCCAGCGGCACATGGCGCAGCTGCGCCAGCCACTCGCGATGCTGCGCGAGATCACCGACCCCTACGGCTGACACGCGTCCACTGGTTCTCTGGCCGGGCCTTCGACAGGTTACTCGGATAGTTTCGTTTTACGCGGCCATCGGATGGCGGCCGAGGAAGCTCGCCATGGCGTTCTGGGCCTGGGGGAACCAGGTGAGAATGAGCCGTCGAACCTCGGCGAACTAGGGACTACTGTGGCTACCGCCGACGTACACGACAGGCTGGCTTATCCGCCGTGCTTCCGCTGCCCCGAACCGCCAGTCCAACAGCGCCGGCAGGTCGGTCGCGAAGAAGGTGTCCGCATCGCGTTCGCTCTGGGCGACGCCGCCCGGGATGCGCCGTTCAATCGCACTGCGCCAGTCCGGGCCGCGCTCGATTCCGCGCGATCCCGCTCGCCGTTCCACCATCGCGCGACGAGCTCCATGAGTGAACGGTATCGAGCCTGCATGCTATGGCTTAGGACCTCGACACGGGCGGCCGATCAGCGGTCAGGGTGCGGGCTCGGCCGGGTCCGGCTCGGGCATCGTCATCTCGACGCGCAGCCCCAGCAGCCGGATCGGTCGCCCGGCCTGGCGTTTGGCGAGCAGGGCCAGGGTTTCCGCGAGGATGACCGCGGCGTCGGTGGTCGGCTCCGGCAGGGCGCGGCTGAACGTCTTGGTGAAGAACGGCGTGTACCGGACCTTGAGGGTGAGCCGGACGGCGGGGCGGCCCTCGCGCGCGACATCCGCCAGCACCTCGCCGACGAGCTGACGGATCGCCGCGTCGACCTGCTCCGGTGCGGTGAGATCCCGCTGGAAGGTGCGCTCCCGGCTGTGCCCGCGCGCCACCCAGGGCGTGTCGTCGACGGCGGCCGAGCCGTGCCCCCGACCGAGGCCGGCGTACCAGATACCCATCCGCGGGCCGAACTCCCCGACCAGCACGGCCAGGTCGGCGTCGGCCAACTCAGCCACCGTGCCGATGCCGTGCTTGGCCAGCCGCGCCGCGATCCGCGGCCCCACGCCCCACAACGCGATCGTAGGGCGGTGGCCCATCACCTCGAACCAGCTGGCCGCGGTCAGCCGGAACACCCCGCGGGGCTTGCCGAACCCCGTGGCGATCTTCGCCCGGATCTTGTTGTCGCCGATCCCCACCGAGCAGTGCAGCCGGGTGGCCGCGAGCACCTCGGCCTGCACCCGGCGGGCGAACGCCTCCGGGTCGCCGGTCCGCACCCCGACGAACGCCTCGTCCCAGCCCAGCACCTCCACGACGGCACCGTCCATGCCGCGCAGCACCCCCATCACCTGCGCCGAGGCCCCCTCGTACGCCGCGGCGTCCACCGGCAGGATCACCGCGGCCGGCGCCTTGCGCGCCGCCAGCCGCAGCGACATGCCGGAACCGACCCCGAACGCGCGCGCCTCGTAGGAGGCCGTCGCGACCACCGCTCGTTCCCTCGGGTCGCCGCGACCGCCGACGATCAGCGGCACGCCGGTCAGCTCCGGACGACGCAGCACCTCGACCGCCGCGATGAACTGGTCGAGGTCAACATGCAGCACCCACGGGCCGAGCACGTCGTCCACCTCACCAGTCTGACCCCTCGGCCCAGCTCAGCGGGCCCGACGCGATACTCCCGATGGCATGCTCGCGGGACCGGCGCGCCGTACCGTCGGTCCGTGGCGGTGGTCAAGTCCTGGCGCACGCGGGACGCGCGGTGGCTGGTCGACCGCGTCATCGATGAGCCCGGCATCAGATACCGCATCTGGTACGAGGGCACGCGAGTCGGTGAACTGCCCGACGACCCGGGTGCGCTGTGCGCCTGGCTGGCCGCCCGGCATGTCGACGTCGCCGAGCTCGCCCTGCCGGCCGATGAGGACCCGCTCTGCGAGCAGCCGCTGAGGATGGCGGTCGTCGCGTCGCGGTGCCAATCGTGGCGGGCCCTCCCATCGACGGTGTCCAGAAGGGCGCCTACCCCTGACCTGGTTGAGCTGACCGCACCGACCCACGATGTGACCGACACATCGACGCACGCTCGGCGGCAGATGCGCGCGCACCCGGTCAGCTCAGAGGTTCTGTTGTCGATCGCGCCACCCCTGATCGTCGCCCACTGAACTACCCCACGACGAGCGAGAACAGCGAGTACTCAGGGCCATTGCCTAGTCGATTGACGAGTGGCTGACCTGGGAGTATGTGTCTGGCACGCCGACGTGTCCCAGCAGCGGCGGCCACCGGCAGCCCGGCCTCGAACTCGCGTCAACCCGCCGCCGTAGCTTGGGAGGCTGAGATACCAGGGGCCGTGCGGGGAGGCGCGAAAGTCAGCAGGCCCGACTTGCAGCCCACACCAAGTCGGCCCGGCCGGACGCCGGGTATCATCCGGGCTGGCGGGCACCACTCAGCACGCCGTGCACCGCGACGACACGAACCGCTCCGAAAACAGACGAGCACCACGGGAGCACCCGAGGTCCACCATGGACGGACAGCGGCAGGCGCCCGATCTGGGTTTCCGTAGCTCAGGCGCCTGTTGTTGTTGCGCGCCCGAAGGGACTCGAACCCCCAACCTTCTGATCCGTAGTCAGATTGGCGCGTATCTATCTCTCCACAATTACACCCTCACAAATAGTGCCGTTTACAGCCCTCCGTCCGGAACGGAGGGTTTCTGTATTGGCTCGTCCGGGCGCTGCAACGTGATAGGTGCCCGGCATGTGGACGGCGTGAACCTGCCGTCGCCGTCGGCGTGCCGAAATCTCGCCTGCCGTGCTGGTTCGATACGAAACATCCGAGCCTGTTCGCCGCGTTCAATGTCGCCGACGGCACCGTCATCAGCGCCCTGCACCGACGGCACAGGGCGGCGGAGTTCAAAAAGTTCCTGGCCCGTATCGACGCCGCAGTCCCCGCCGACCTGGATGTCCACCTGATCTGCGACAACTACGGCACCCACAAGACTCCCACCATCACCGCCTGGCTGGACAAGCACCCACGCTTCCACATGCACTTCACCCCGACCAGTTCGTCGTGG
>NZ_DASYTH010000202.1:0-1604 GCF_036002505.1 Actinophytocola sp.
TAACCCCGCGTCTCCTCGAAGGGCGGGATGCCATTGTGCTGGAGGACGGCGTACGGTCCCGCGTTGTAGGCGGCGAGCATGTTCGACACGAGATCGCCGGGTACTCGGGCCACGGCCTTGGCCAGCTCGCAGTCGTAAGCCGCTGCCGCCGGGATCGCGTCCTCTGGGTCGTTCGGATCGGCGGCGCCGTCGCCGTTCGCGTCGAACCCGTGGGCTTGCCATGTTGCCGGCATGAACTGCGCGATTCCCCGAGCCCCGACCGGACTCACCGCCGCCGGTCTGAACTGGCTCTCTTGGTAGAGCTGGGCAGCAAGCCGCGCCGGCGTCAGTGGCGCACAGGTCCTGCCGTAAGTCTCGATGAGCCCGACATAAGCAGCCGGCACCGTTCCTGGCTGTACCGTTTCGGTTGCCGGTTGGCTGCCCATCGCCGCGACGGCGACAACTAACGCGCTAATGAGCATGACGGGCGCGGCGGCCAGCGCGATACCGAGCCACAACGACCGTCGCATGGGCCCCCTCGGTGTCTCGCCGGGCCCGGCATGCTGTGCGCTTGATGCCAGTCCGTCCTTTGTACGCGTGTTCGCACCATTGCTCAAGCCGGCTGCAGGCATCGACGGGTTCAGTCTCTCTGGAAGATCTTGATCTTGCTTCGAACCCGTCATTTTCGGTTGGGTAGTTGTGGCGACATTGGGTCGAAGGTCCAAAGCTGGGTTGGAGGGACGCGGTGACCGCGAAGCAATCCTTCCCGCGGCTGCGGCAGGTGGTCCTGGACTGCACGCACCCCAGGACGCTGGCGGAGTTCTACCGTCAACTGCTCGGCCTGCAATACCGGCCAGGGGATGAGCCACCTCCTGCCGGCGAGCCGGATCCCGCAGGTCGGGACTGGCTGGTACTGCAGGACGATGCCGGGAGCCGGCGGGTGGCGTTCCAACAGGTCGCTGCGCTGCCGAAAGCGACCTGGCCCGAGGGCCCGGTTCCGCAGCAGTTGCACCTTGACCTGACGGTGCCAACGAGCGCGGAGCTCGACGTCCAGCATGAGCGGGCCCTGACCCTCGGTGCCCGGCTGCTCTACGACCGCACAGACGATCCGGAGGAGCCCCTGCGGGTCTATGCCGACCCCGCCGGACATCCGTTTTGCATTTTCGTGGCCGACTCGGCGGCCGACTGAACGCCTATCGGGAGATCCTGCTGGAGCCCGGCGATCACGACGTCTCACCCAGTCGAAAATCCGTTCATTTGTCCCGCTAAGAAACGCGTAGCGATCACTCCAACGTGGTATGACCCACGGCGCACTTGCCGCCGCCTAACCCCGGGTGGCGGCCACACGTATGGCAAGACAGGAGCGCGCGATGGCCCAGTTCCTCGCCGCGAGCGGCGACATAAACAACATCATCGGAGGTATCGCCCCTGACTGGGGGCCCTTCGGGGAGCTCGGTCGGGAAGGGAAGATCGCCGTCGAGATCATCATGGCCGCTGCGGTTCTCATCTGCCTCGGCATCGCCGCTTGGGGCGCCGCGAAGCAGCGGATCGGCTCGACCGCCTTACATGACTCGTTCGCAGCCGAGCAGGGAAAAGGCCTGATCATTGCCGGGCTGACCGGCGTC
>NZ_DASYTH010000203.1:0-2886 GCF_036002505.1 Actinophytocola sp.
TGATCTCGCCCTACCCCTGGGGCGGTCAGGCCTGAGCTCGGAGCGACGACGTGGAGAAGACGCGCTCAGGACTTGGAAAGCAGCCACCTTACCACATGGTCGGCAACTTTCCGTAGCCGTACGCCGCAGTACCGAAACCCCCAAATCGGCTCAGAAGAGGTGAGTGAGCTGCCTCCGCAGGAGCTTGCGGCCGGGGGGCTCGACGTACGAGGGCAGCATCTCCTGCATCCTCCGAAAGGCGAGCTCGGTCAGCGCCGAGGGCTCGGCGCCGGCGCTCGGGATCGGCTCGCCGATGACGACCTTGATCGGCTTGCGCAACCACAGGTCCTTCGTCCCCGAGAGCGCCACGGGGACCACCGGCACGCCCGCCTTGATCGCGAAGTGGGCGAAGCCCTTGTGGAACGGCATCAGCTCGCCCTCCTTCGGCCCGTAGTTGGCCTCGGGAAAGATGGCCACCGCGCCGCCCAGCTCGAGGCAGCGGTCGACGTGCCGGAACAGCGCCGTGTCGCCGTGCCGCTCGCGCACAACGGGGACGTAGCCGCCGGTGGTGCGCACCAGCCACCACTGGAACTTCCGGGTGACGAGGATGGTCGGATCGGCCAGGAAGTGAAGCCGCGGCTCGACTGGAAACAGGAGGAGGAGCGTGAACTCGTCCAGCCAGTTCAGGTGGTTGGCGATGACGATGTAATTGCCGGAGCGCGGGATGTTCTCGCGGCCGGTGACGTCAAACCGGAAGCAGAGCCGCAGCAGGGGCACGCCGATGAGCCGAACGATTCGGTAGGGAACGTTGGCGCGAGGACTGACGGGAAGAAGGTCAGCTCCGGGAAGTGCGGCATCGGCAGTCGACACGCGCCGAGTCTAGAAGACGAGCGTCAACCACTCCAGGAATCGGTTGAAAGTGCCCAGCGAGGCTTTGATGGCGGTCACCGTGGTGCGCAGCGGAGCCGCGTCCGCTTCCGAGATCTGGCCCGTCTTCACGTACGTCGTCAGCTCGTTGAGGAAGGCGTTCAGCTGGTTGTTGCAGGCCCTGTTGTCGCCGCGTGCGGCGGCCGCGGCGGCTGCGTCGAGCTTGGCGATCAGGCTGCTCTTCTGGCCGGCCGTGAGCCCGGAGAGCTTGCTCACGCTGCCGGCGAGCGTCTTGAGCGCCTGCTGGGTGGTCTGCACCGTCACCGTGGTGGTCGCTGTGTCGGCGCCGTTGTCGTCGTCCACCACCTGCAGCCTGACCGTGTAGGTCTTGGCGTCGGTGTAGATGTGGGACACCGAGAACGTGGCCGATCCACCCGGTCCGTAGTCCTTCTTGGAGCTCGTGCCATCGCCGAACGTCCACGTCACGGTGTGAGTGTCGACCACGCCCGGGTCCGTGAACGAGCCGGTGAACGTCACCGCCTCCTGGGCGACCAGAGGAGAGGGCGCCGAGACGCCGGTGATGCGGGCGGTCGGGGCGACGTTCTGTCCATACACGGTCACCGAGTCGGTGTCGGACAGGGTGCTCTCGGTGTCTGTGGCTTTGAAGGTGACCACGAAGGCCCCGTCATCGTCTGGAGTCAAGGTGAATGCAGTCCCTGAACCCGTTGCAAATGTGGCCCCGCCCTTGGTCACAGTCCATGTGTAGGCGATATCGGCCGCGTCGCCTGCGTAGGCAAGCGTCGCTCCGCCCGTGAACTTCTCGGGCGAGCCTTCGGGGATCAGGGGCGGGTCGGTGATGATTTGCGCGACCGGCGCCACCGCGTCCACGCGGACGGTGAAGGTCGCGGCTGCGGGGTGGCCGTGACCGTCGTCGGCGGTGATGGTGACGGTCTCCGCCGGCCCCTCATCGGACTCGGGCCGCGTCCACGCCCATCTGCCCGTGCCGGTCTTCGTCACCGTGCCCTGGGACGCGGTCAGGGTGACCGTGTCGCCGTCAGGGTCCGAGAAGGCGCCGGAGTTGGTCGGCCTGGTGCCCTCGTTGACGACCACCGCGGCGGTATCGGCGCTGATTGAGGGCGCCGCGTTGGGCGGCGGCGCGGTGGCTGTGATGACCCAGGTCTCGAAGGCGAAGTCTTCCGACCGAAGCGTGCTTCCGCGAAGCCACGGATTGCCGAGGAATGCGTGCCCTCCCGCGTAGGCGTCGATGCTGTCCGCGTTCTTCCACGCGAACGTCCCGCCGAGCGGTTCGACGACGATGGCGTACTGGCGACCGGTCTCGATCGCGATCGGCGTAAGGGCGATCTCCTTGAACGCCGCGCAGCACGTCCACGGCCCGGTTGCATTGACCGGGGTTCCCAGCGTCGTTCCGCTCGGGAGGCCGGATGCGTCGACCGTCTGGAGGCTGACCGTGATGATGGTCGAGCTCGTGGCGGTCGATCCGAGCGTCACCCGGTCGAGCTGGCCTGTCTTGCCCGCGGTGAAGGTCTGGGCGAACCTCGGGACCAGCTTCTGCTGGTTGAAGGTCAGCGTCTGGTACTGGTCTCGCTCGTCGGTCGCCGCCTGCGACGGCAGCGAGGCGAAAAGCACCACGGCGGCGGCGAAAACCGCCGCCAGCGAGCCCCGGCCGACACCTCTCCCAAACGTACTCTTCACTTGAGCCGATTGACGTGGCTGAACGCAGTTTCCTGCGCGAATTTCGGAGGTGCTTGGGGATCCCTGGACAGCTCGCGCCGATTTGACGCGGAACCGGCGAGCCGCGGTTGACATACTTCGGCGGATGGCTCTGGGCCTGATACAGCTGGCGGTGGTCGACCTGACGCGACGGCGCGCCATGCCGGCCGTCCTGCTGGTTGCGCTGGTCACCGCGATCGCGCTCGCGGTCGCCCTGCCCTTGATGCAGTCAGTGGCAGCCGAGCAGGGCCTCCGGTCGGCGCTCCAGTCCCTGGGCTCCGGCGCCAACCTCGAGATCGGGATCGACCA
>NZ_DASYTH010000204.1:0-16454 GCF_036002505.1 Actinophytocola sp.
CCAACCTGCGCGCGCTGGCCGGCGCACTGGGCACCCGGTTCGCCTCCCAGTGCGACGTGATCGCCTTCCTCACCCCGGCCGGCCGCCGCGGCCTCGCCCCGCACCACGACCCGGTCGACGTGTTCGTCATCCAACTGGAAGGCACCAAGTCCTGGCGGGTCTGGCCGGCACCCGAGCACCGGCGCGGCGACGACGCCGGCAACCTCAACGAATCCGCGCTCGGCGAACCGGCCGTCGAGACCACCCTGGAACCGGGCGACGTGCAAACCGGCGTCGAGGTCTCCCACCACCTCCGTGACGCCGCCGCGGCCGACGCCATCGGACCCGACCGGCCACTGGCCCGCGCCGAGTCGATCTCCGTCCTCGAACGCGGCGACAACGGCAAGGTCAAGGCCAGCGTCAACGGCGCGGTCACACCCTGCCGGCCAACGTCATCGAAGCGGTCAACGGGCTGAGCGAAGGCGGCACCGTCCACGCCGGAGCACTGCTGCCCGGCGTGTCCACGGACCTCTCCACCCGCACCGCCCGAACCCCTCGTCCGGATCGGGGTGCTGCGGACGGTCTAGTCAACCCGGCGACCGCGGCCCGCACCCGACCCCGATCAGCCGGCCTGCAGGACGTCGGCCGCGGCGAGCGCGATCGCCACGCCGCCGAGAAGCACCCGCAGTGCGGTGTGGGCAGGTGGGGTTGGAGGCGGGCGCCGAGGTAGCCGCCGAGCAACCCGCCCAGGCCGCAGGCGATGCCCGCTGTCCAATCGGGAGCGACCGGTCCGGGTGCGGCGAGGGCGAGAAGGGCGTAGGTGATGGCCCCGACGATCGAGGTGAGGAAGGTGCTGACCAGTGCGGCGGGTGCGACCCGGGCCAGCGGCAGGCCGGCCGCAACCAGAACGGGGCTGAGCAGAGAGCCGCCGCCGATGCCGTAGATCCCGCCGACCACCCCGGCGGCGAACGCCACCACGGTCACACCCCGAGCGGGAAGCCGGGTTCGCGCCGGCTGCGCGGCGTCCCGGCGGCGGATGAGCACAAGCACTCCGATCGGACCGAGCAGGAGCCGGAACGTGCCGGCACCGGGCAACAGGTACACCCGCAGAACCGCGCCGATGATCACGCCGGGCACGGTGCCGGTCACCAGCCGGCGGGTCAGGGGCCGCCGAGCTGGTGCTGGCGCCCGAAGCGCAGCAGCGCGCCGGGCATGGCGATCACGTTGAACAGCAGGTTGGTCGGCGTGACCCGCGGGCTGGGAATGCCGAGCAGGTCAAGCTGAACGGGGAGCAGCAACACCACGCCGGACACCCCGACCGGTGCGGTCATCACCGAGATCACCAGCCCGGCACCGAACCCGGCCAGCGCCTGCCAGCTCATGTGCCGAGGAGGACGTGGGTGGTGGCGTAGCCAGCGTAGAGCAGCAGCAGGGTCGCACCGTGCCAGCGGGTGAGCCGGCCGCGCCAGAGGAACGCGGTGGCCAGCCAGGTGACACCGATCAGGAACGGCCAGTCCAGCACGACCACATGGTGCGGCACGGCGACCGGGGCAACCAAGGCGATCAGGCCGAGGTTGAACAGCACGAAGTAGATCAGGGTGCCGACCAGGTTGCCGGCGGCGACGTCGTGGCGGCCTTCCCTGGACGGGACGGCCTGGCGGATGACCTCCTCGGCCTCGATCGCCGCCGGGGTGATCACCATACCCATCAGGGTGGCGGGGAAGCTGAACCGCTGGATGAGGCTGTCGGCGCCGTAGTTGACCAGCTCGGCGCCCGCGGTGATCACCGCAAGACCGAGCACGGTGAGCCCGACCGGACGCCACCACCGGCCTGGCCGCTGGGCCGCTTCCCGCACCTCCGCGGCGTCCTCGCCGAAGAAGTCGTGGCGGCGGGAAACCCTTACCAGGTAAGCCATCCCGCCGACGAAGATGATCAACAGCGCGGCGCCGGCCAGCCGGCTGCTGGTGCCGCCGATGAGGGCCAGGCCGCCGGCCATCGGGGTGACCGCGAGCAGGACGAGCACGCCGCGCGGCAGCCGGACCCGCAGCGGGAACAGCACGGCGGCCAGCCCGAGCGCGACGCAGACCAGAAAGCTGCCACCACCGAACACCGTGCCCAGCGCGATCTCGGTGTGCCCGGAGCGCGCGGCCACCACCCCGACGGCCACGTTCTCGGCCTCCAGCCCGGAAAAGATCACCGCGATGACGAACGGCGCCGCGCGCAGCAGAGCGGCCAGCCCGACCATGCCCTCCAGCAGCCGCTCGGTGGACCAGACCACGACCACCACACCGAGGAGGAACGCCCCAACCGCCAACGCCGCGGTCACGACGCACCGCCCTCGGTGCTCGCCGAACGCTCGGTGAACTCGTGCAGCCGCCGGTCGGCTTCCTCGATCGCAGCCTCGGCATGGCCGCGGCCGGCGGCGCCGTAGCGGTCCCGCCCGGTGACCGCCGTGAGCCAGCGGCGCAGCTTGGTCAGCTCGGCCTCGTTCTCCTCCACCTCGGCGAAGGTGGACCGGCCCCGCTCGCTCTCCCGGTCCAACTCCGCCACCAGCGCGACCGCGCGCTCCATCACCTCGGCGTATTCGGCATCCCGCTCCGCGTTGAACCGCTCCCGCAGCGCCCGTTCCGCCTCGGGCGCGAACGTGGTGATCCGGAACTGGTCGATGCTGCCGCCCCCGCTGACGATCCCCTCGGCCACCGTTGCGAGCGCCCGCTCGCCCGCCGACCCGACCGGCAGCAGGCAGGTCGACGGCCCGACATACAGCGCGCCCAACCGATGCAACCGCCGCCACGCCGCCACCCGTGCGGTGGACGGCTGCTTCGGCGTCCGGTACGCGATCAGCACCCAACCCCCATGCTCGTCGCTCACCACCGCAACATGATGCAACACTTGTTGCACAACAGCAACGAGTGTTGCACGAGATGCCGCCGGCAGGGTGGGCTGCCGGCGGCCGTCTCGGTTTCGGGTCAGATGCAGTTGTGCAGGTCGCTGGTGGCCGAGCCGACCACCACGTCGACGATTCCGCCGAGGGCGGTGAGGTGGATGGCGTTGACGGTGAGGCCGAAGTCGGCTCCGGGGACCGGGGTTTGTTCGTTGACGATGAGTTGGGCACCTCCGGCCAGGCCGATCCGGAAGTTCGGGGTGGCCGGCACGGTGATCGGCACGCCGCCGATGGTGAGGGTGAGCGTGGTGCTTCCGGCGGCCGTGGTGCAGTTGCTGGTGGAGGTGGCGGTCAGCCCGGACACACTGATCACCGGAATGCCGGGGACGCCGATGGTGGCGTCGGCGGCGGTGGCGGTGGCCGTGGCGGTTCCCGGGTTGACCGTGGTGGTCACGTTGGCGCACAAAGCATGCGCGGTCAGCACGAGGGCGCTCAGCGTGGCGGTGCACGGCGGGTTGGTGGTGGACGCGTTCGGTGTGCGCACCGGTCCGGTGTCCGGGGTGGGTGGCACCCGCAGGCGCAGCAGCAACAGGTTGATCGCGGCGGTGAGCCCGAACGCCCGGCCGGTCATGAACTGCAGCAGCAGTATCGCCGTCGCGCTGGACGGCAGGTAGAACGCGTCGCCGGCGAACGTCGCGGTGAGCGGGACGGTGGCGCTCGCGTTCAGCGGTTGGTTCGGGGTGATCGTGCAGGCGGCGGTTCCGGCCGCGTTCGTCGTGCCGGTGCAGGTCTGCTGGGTGGCGCCGGTGCCGATGGCGATGCTCACCGTACGCCCGTCGATCGGGACGACACCATCCTCCCTGAGCAGAGCGGTGAGCTGCGCGGGTGTGCCGTTGGCGATGCGCGACGGTCCGGTGTAGACGAGGGTGGTTTCCTCCCGGGTGATGGTAAACGGCACGGTGATGCTCGCCGGTCCGGCGGAGTCGTTGCCGGCAAAGGAGACCGTCAGCGTGGTCGGGCCGGCCGGCTCCTGCGGGATGATCGTGCAGGCGGCGACCCCGGCGCCGTTGGTGACCGCGCTGCACGCCTCGGTGCCGGTTCCCGCGCCCAGCGCGAAGTTCACCGTCGCCCCGGTCACCGGGCTGCCCGCCGCGGTCAGTGTGGCTGAGGCGGTGAAGGCGTCGTGGAAGTCGGCCGTGGTCGGGCCGGTGTAGGTGAGCGTCGACGCCGGAGGCGGTGGGGTGACCTGGAAGTAGATGGCGTGGATCGGTGGGTTGGCGGCGGGGACGCCGCTGGTGTTGCCGGAGAACACGCCGTAGAAGTTGCGGCCGACCGACTTGAGCTGGTGGTAGTCGCCGAGCACCCGCTGGCGGGGGTCGGAGTTGTCGGTGGCGGGCGACTGGAAGCTCTGCAGCACGGTGTCGGTGAAGGTGGCGCCGTGGTCGGTGCTCTGCGCCAGGTGGGCGGTGAAGATCGGGAATCCGGTGGAGGTGGTGCCGTCGAAGGTGTCGTAGAGGACGCCGATGGTGCCATCGGAGGTGACCGCGACCGAGGGCAGCGCCGCGTCGGTCGAGGTCGACACGTTCACCGCCGGGCCGACGGTGAGCCCACCGCTGCCGTTGTCGGTCAGCCGCCGGAGCCGGAGCCGGTTGCCGCCGGAGACATCCTGGCCGTAGGCGACGTAGACGTCGCCGTTGGTGGGATCGACCGCCGCGTGGTCCACCCCGCCGAGCAGGGCGTTGACGGTGCCGAACTTGAACCCGGGCGCCTGGTCGCTGTTGACCGTGTCGACGACCAGGCCGTCGGTGTTGCCGTTGAGCGTCCAGGTCGCGCCGCCGTTGGTGGAACGGTTGAGCCGGTAGGTCACGTTCTTCGGCTGGGTATTTCCGGTGGACTGCTCGTAGAGCGCGTACATGGTGCCGTTGCGCGGATCGTTGGCCATCCGCAGGCCCGGATTGGTCGCGAGTGGACTTTCCGTTCCGGCGATGTTGTCGGCGGTGATGTCGACCGGGATGGCGCCGTAGGAGACCGCGACGCGGGCGTCGGGGTTGCCGGCGAAGTGGTCGTAGGCGACGTAGACATCGTCCTGGCCGGCCGTGGTGGGGTCACGGTTGACCAGCAGCCACGGCTGGTCGGGTTGTGCGTGCGTGCCGTTGGTCGTCTGGGCCGGGTTGCCGTTCCACTGCCAGGCCGAGGCCTGGGTCGGGTCGGTGGTGGACCCGGTGACCACGCTGGTCGAGGTGAGGAACGTCCCGTACAGCGTGCCGTCACGCCCGTAGTCGATGGTCTGGTCACACGGGCAACCCGACGTTCCGGAAACGCCGGGCGGTACCGGAATGCTGGTCCGGTTGGTCCAGGTCTGCCCGCTGTCGGTGGAGTGCAGCACGTCCGCGTTGTTGGGCCAGGCGAAGGTGAACCGGGTGATAGCGATCTCGTTCGGGTTGGCCGGATTGATCGCGATACTCGGCTCATTGCCACCCGTGCTGCTGGCCGCCGCGGTGGCGTCGATGACGAACACACCGGCCGCGTTCACCGCCGGTCGGCCGGCCAGCGATGCCGCCCCGCGGAAAATGGTGCGGTCGGGCGGATTGCTCCGCATCGACGGGTTCACCAGCGGCTGCGAAGGCTGTTCCGACTGTGCCACCGCGGGCACGGCCAGCCCGGCCGAAACCATGGTCACCGCGGTGACCATGGTCAACAGGCGTCTTCCAGAAGTCAGGACGCGCGGAAATCCGCAGAATGATCTCACCGATTGCCCCCTCGGCTAGTCGGTTGAAAACCGCAGTTTCCGATCACGCGCTGCTGGTGATCGGAAACACCCAGAATTGCCCCGGCACGTTATCGAACACATCAGTAGACCACAAGGGGGAATAGCGTTTTCACGTGCCCAATAGGGCAAAAGGCGTACTGTGACGCCCATGCGTTTGGCTTATATGGTCTTCGCGGTGGCTTTTGGCCTTTTTGTGACCGGTTGCGCCGGCTCCGCCGGTAACGGCCCGGACGGGACGGACCAGCCGGCCACCTCGGCCGCACGGAGCTCAGCAACCACACCGCCCGGGACCGTGCGTGGTCAGGTCGTGCGCCCGCCCGGTCCCGACCCGCGCAGCGGCGGCACCGGCACGCCGGTCCCGATGAGCGGCGATCCCGTCCACGCCACCGACCTCGGCGGGCATATGGTCGCGACCACCGCCACCGCCCCCGGCGGCCAATTCGAACTGACCCTCCCACCCGGCACCTACCGGATCACCGAGGACATCTGCGGTGCCGCCCAACAGGTCGAAATTCGAAGCGGGACAACAACATCACTGACCCTGACGGTTGCCAACGCGTGCTGAGGTAGCACGCCAAGGCCCTGAGTGCCACCGCGTTCTGAGTCCCCGCAACCTCATCGGCGGTCGGCCCCGTCCTAGGGTTGACCGCCGATGAGAGTTGAGGCAGGGAATGAGGCGCACGCCATGGTCGTCGAAGCTTGTCGCGCTCGCCGCGACCGGGGTGCTGACCGTGATGTCCGGGTGCGGCGCTGACCGCGGTGCCGGTGAGCCCGAGGCGACGGGCGAGCCGGCGGCGACGAGCGAGTCGGTGCCCGCGGGCGGGTCGGACGGCGCGGACGCCACCTCGATCACCGCCAGGCCGACCATCGGAACCCCCGGCCCGGCGCCCGGGCCGGTCGGCGGACCGGGTTCACCGGTGCCGTTCGTGGCGGGCGAGGTGTCGGTCAAGCTCGACGCCGGCGAGTACCGGGTCGGCGGGAAGATCCGGGTGACCGTGTCCAACGGCATGGATCGCCCGGTCTACACCGAGGATTTCAAGACCGTCTGCTCGATCGCCATCCTGCAACGGAAGGACGGCGGTGGCTGGACGGACATCACCGGGTGCGCGCTGGGCCGGCCGACCGTCACCGTGACGATCGGGCCGGGGCTCGGGCAGCGCATCGAGATCGACCCGGCCAGCTTCCACCTCACCCGCGGAGGTCCGGGCGGTCCGGCGTTCGGCGCTGGTACGTACCGGGTGAAGTTCACCTACCGCGGCGAGCCCACCCTCGGCGGCGAGGATCCGTTCACCGCGTACTCACCGGAGTTCACCATCCGGTGAGAACGGAGGTGCCCCGGCCCTCCGGGGAAAGGGCCGGGGCACGTCTCGGGAGTGGGATCAGGTTGCCGGGATGGAGTTGCGCCAGGCGAGGTAGCACTGCTGGTCGCGGCCGCGGCCGAACTCGGTGTACACGGCGACCACGTTGCCCAGCGCGGTGCCGCCGGAGAACCCGTAGCCGGTCGCGGCGAAGTACTCACCACACGGTGCCTGGCGGCGCACCGTGAAGTAGTCGCCGAACCGGGTCGGGTTGTGCGTGGCTCCGACCGTGAGGATGCAGAAGAACCCACCCGGGCCCGGGTTGAACTGGTCCTTCATCCCCACGCACGGGGCGACCGCGGGGCCGCCGCCGCCGTTGGCGCCGCCGATGGCCACGGAGTAGCCGAGGTCACCGCGGTCGTTGGCGCCGAAGTTCGGCGAGCCGGCGCACCGGTCGGTGAAGAAGAGCTGCGGCTGCTGCACCAGCGTCAGGGCGTTCTGCGCGGCGCCGACCCGGAACTGCGCGCCCTGGATGTAGGCGTGGGTGTGTCCGGCGTCGTTGGAGACCTCCGCCCAGGCGTGCACGAAGTCGTTGCCGAACGTGACCCGCACCGGGAACCCGACGATGCTGGTGGACGGATGCCAGTTGACGTTGCCGACCCCACCTCGGCAGTCGGTCGCCCCGAACGTCATCGTGCCCACGGCGACGAAGGTGGAGAACACGGTGGCCGAGTTGTCCGCCCAGCTGAACACCCGCCACTGCGTGGTGGTGTCCACCCACGCCAGGTACATCACGTCGCGGGCGCCGTGCCCGGGCACCAGGATGCGCTGCCCACCCGGGTTGGTGAAGGTGATGATGTTGCCGCCCGCTCCCAGGCACGCGGCCATCGAGTCGGCGGAGAGCCGCTCGATCGTCGCACCCAGCCATACCCCGTTGACCAGGTCGACCCGGTTGGCGTTGAAGTACACGAAGTCGTTGGACAGCCCCAGGTGCGGGTAGTCCGGGATGACCGTGCCGCCCGGGTCGAAATCGATGAAGTAGGTGCAGTTGTCCGCGCCGTTGATGTTGTTGCGGACGTTGATTCCGATCACGCCGTCGGTGAGGCCGGCGTTGACGTAGATCACGCTGTGGAATGTGACGCCCCGGGCGTGGTCGTAGATCACGTCGGTGTCGCCGAACGGGTTCGGGGCCTGAACCGGCCCGGCCGGATAGGCGCCGGCACAGAGGTAGAGCGTGCCGCCGGTGATGGAGAACTCCTGATGGGTCAGGTTGCCCGTGTAGTAGACATTCGGGCCCTCATTGGCCGCCGCGGGTTCCGCCAGGGTGCTGCCGGTGCCGCAGAGGTTGGTGTTGGCCACCGTGTTCTGGTTGTTGCGCCCGATGATCAGGTCACCCGGGGCGTTCACGCTCGGTCCGGAGACCGGCGCGAACGTCGACGGGCTGGCCTTGCCCGCGGCCGCCGCCGGATCTTCCTTGCCGGGTATAGGTTTGGTGTTGGCCGCCATCGCGTCGTGCGCGGCGTCGAGCTTGGCGCGCATCAGCGCCAGCTGGTCGGGTGCCAGCTGCGCGGCCGGCGTGTAGTCCTTGGCCAGCGTGGGTTGCGCGGTCACCGAGGAGGCGACCGCCACACCCGGCTGAACCGCCTCGTCCGGGGCGGCGGGCGCCTGACCCGCCGTGGTGACCGCCGACACCAGCAGCACACCGGCCGCAATCGCGATGATCCGAATTCTGCGTCGATTCAAGATGGACCTCCAGGAGCATTGCAGGAATCCTGGGCAGGACGAACAAGCGGATTACGGAATGTCATTCCGCGATCCAACAAAACGTCCGTGTAGCGGGTCGACCCGATCTAGAAGTCCGTTACACGTCCAATTAAACGAACTTTCCAAGCCACACAATAAGCCGTTCGCCGGCCACCAGGTTGGCCCGACCAGACCATTTCGCGAGCCCACCTGCCATGCTCAAATTCGACTGCCCCTGACTGGGATGACCGGCGTTGATCCAGTCCCGGGCAGTCATCGACGCCCAGGCGGCCCGCCAGGCGCTGGCCGCGGGCCGGTTGGCCTGCCCGTCGTGCGGCGGGATGCTGCGGCCGTGGGGCCGCACCGGCCAGCGCACGGTTCACCATCGCCGAACACGCCCGGATCGTCGAAGGCTTCGTCGAGCAGCTCGGGCTGCGCGATGTCACGGTGATGGTGCAGGACTGGGGGGGCCCGATCGGGTGCTGGGTGGCCACCCGGCACCCCGAATGGTTCCGGGCTTTCGTGATCGGCAACACCTGGGCCTGGCCGCTCCACGATCTCTCCACCCGGCTGTTCTCCACCACCCTCGGCGGCCGAGGACTCGGCGGACTGCTGGTCAAACAAGCCGACCTGTTCGTCAACGTTTTCATGAGGGGCGGCATCCGGCTCCGGAAACTCAGCCCGGCCGAACGTCGCATGTACCAGCAGCCGCACCCGACCCCCGCCTCACGCGAACCGGTCCATGTCATGCCGCGCGAAATCCTCGCCGCGCACGATCTGCTCACCGACGTCGAACAGGGCCTGGAGCGGGTCGCGGACAAGCCGGCGCTCATCGTGTGGGGCGACAAGGACCCGGCCTTCAAGGCGGCCCACCGATCCCGCCGGGAACGCACCTTCCCCCATCACCAGACCCGCATCCTCCGCGGCGCCTCGCACTACATCCAGGAAGACGCCCCCGACGAGATCATCACCGCCATCACCGAATGGTGGCCCACCACCAAACCCGGCGGATAGGCCCCCACCAGCCGCAGCCAGATCGGCCAGGGTGCCGAACCGGACTCGTTCGGCGCCGCCCGAAACGCGGCGGGATGACCCGCAACCGCAGCCCGCCGGTCAGGGTGCGGTGCCGGGCCACCAGATGGTGACCAGGTCGCGCCCGGAGGAGCCGAGATCGGGCGGTTCGTCTTCGGTGATCCCATGCCGGCGCAGGGCGGCGGCGACGTCCTCGGCGCGGTGCGGTGGCAGGCACAGGCGCCGCCGGGTGACGTCGACCAGGGTGGTGAAGGACCGGTACTCGGCGGCCGGTGGGCGGGTCCGGCGATCGGCTTTCGCCGGGATACCAAGGGATTGCAGGAGTTCGACGACCTGGTCGGCGGTGGGTCCGGTGGGCCGGTGCAGGTCGTGGAACTCGCGCCAGTAGGGGTTGAGTTCGGTCAGTGGGTGGCGGGCGGTGATCTCGACGATCACCCGCCGCCGGGCGTGGGTGGTGAGTGCGGTGACGAACGGCGCGAGGTCGGCGACGTTGTAGAGGACGTGGTGGCAGACCACGATGTCGGCGGTGGGCACGTCGCCGGCCACGTCGGGCCAGCAGCCGTGCACGGTGGTCAGTTCGAGCCCGAGCGGGGCGGCCCGACGGGTGAGGTCCTCCAGCAGCGGCCGGTGGGTGTCGATCGCGGTGAGCCGGGTCATCCGGGGGGCGAGCGGCAGGCTCGCGGCGCCGCCCGCGGCGCCGACGTCGATGACCGAGCCGCCGTCGGGCAATGCCGCGATGGCATGGACATGGGACGGGCCGGCGGGGTCGGCCAGGTGCCGGTCGGCGCGGCGGGAGAAGACCTCGGTGGGCAGCACCCAGGGCGACTCGTCGACCGCCGCCATGATCGCCTCGGGAATCCGCCAGGCGGCGAGGTCGTCGGCCCACGCGCGCAACAGCCCGGTGGTGTGGTCGGTCAGGTTGGTCATGTCGCGGCTCCCATCCGCCGCCGGATCACCCGGGAGAGCTGGTCGACGAGCAGGATCATCGCCAGCACCGCGAGGATCAAAGTGGACAGCTCGTCGTAGCGGAACAACCGCAGCGAGATGGCAAGCTCCTGGCCGATCCCGCCGGCGCCGACGAAGCCGATCACGGTGGAGGTGCGCAGGTTGCACTCCCACTGGTAGAGCAGCAGCGACGCCAGCCCGGCGCGGGCCTGCGGGATGATCGCGAGCACCGCGGTCGCCGCTCGGCCGGTGCCGGTGAGCCGCACGGCTTCAACGGGCGCCGGGTCGATGGCCTCGAGTTGCTCGGCGCCCAGCTTGGCCAGCAGCCCGGCGCCGTGCACGGCGATGGCCAGCGCGCCGGCCGCCGGGCCGGGGCCGATGGTGGCCACGAACAGCAACGCCCACAACAGATCCGGCACGCCGCGCAGGAACGCCGCGCCGGCGCGGGCGCTGCCCCGCAGCCACCCCGGCGCGCCGACGTTGCCGGCGATGAGCAGTGCGCCGGCCAGCCCGAGCGGCGCGGCCAGCAGCAGACCGGTCAGCGAGATCTGCACCGTCTGCAGGACCGCGCTGCCGACGTCGGCCAGGAACGCGGCGGACAGGTCGGGGTGCAGGAAGCCGCGGACCAGGTGCAGGCCGCCCTCCCGGCCGTCGATCAGCGCGCCGACGCTGACCCCGGTGCCCTGCACCGACCAGACGAGCAGCACGAGGATCGCGCCGACCGCGGCCCAGCGCAGCAAGCGGCGTCGCGGCACCGCCGACGGCACCGGCGTGGGCGGTGCGCCGCGCTCGGCCGGTTTCGGGGTGGGCGGCGGCCAGGGTCGGGTGAGCTCCTCGGGTGTCATGGCTGATCACCGCGGTAGATACCGGCCGTGACGGACTCGTCGAGGGTTGCGCCGTCGTAGGCCAGCCGGCCGTCGCGCATCGCCAGGATGCGGGGGAACTGGCGGGCGACGGCGAGGTCGTGGGTCGCGACGATCACCGTCACGGGTCGGGCCGGAGAGCCGGCGGTGCGCAGCGCGTCCACCGCGGCCGCCGCGGTGACCGGGTCGAGCCCGCTGGTGGGTTCGTCGGCCAGCAGCAGCCGGGGCTGGCCGAGCAGCGCCCGCACGAGCGCGACCCGCTGGCGCTGGCCGCCGGACAGCTCGCGGGCCGGCTGCCGCAGACAACCCAGAATTCCGTGCTGCGCGGCCAAAGTCTCCAGCTGGGACTGGAAAGGCGCGGGGATCTGGCCGGTCAGGGCCCGCAGCCAGTCCCGGGTGCGCCAGGTGGCGGCGGTGCCCATGAGCGCGTTCAGCCGGCCGGACACGCCCAGCACCAGGTCGTTGCCCTGCCGGACGACGCCGGTGCCGGACCTGATCCACGCTGCCGCCCGCCGCGGGCCGTGTGGGTCGTGGCCGCCGACGCGGACCCGGCCGCTGACCGGGACGGCGCCGAGCAGGGCGCGCAGCAGGGTCGACTTCCCCGCGCCGGAGGGACCGAGCAGGGCCACCCGCTCGCCCTCGGCGATGCGCAGCGTCAGCCGGTCCACCGCGCGGACGCCGCCGGGGAACTCGACGCTCAACTGCTCGGTGTCGATGTCGATCTGGGTCTCCTATCGGGACGCGGGCTCGGCCAGCCCCAACTCGGTCGCCTTCCGCCGGATCTCGTCGTAGTCCGATGCCGCCGCGGCCACATAACGCTTGGCGCGCATCAGGTCCAACAGGTTCGGGTCGGTGATCGCGGTGAACGCGTCGGTCAGCGTCCGCTGCGCGCCGGTGCCCAGGTCGGTGCGCATCACCCACGGGTAGCCCTGGACGCTGCGCTGCTCGATGACCCGCAACGCCCCGGCGGCAACCGTGCCGTCGCGCTCCAGCCGGTGCAGGATGCGCAGCTCCAGCCCGCCGGCGTCGACCCGTCCACTGAGGACGGCCTGCGCGGTGGCGTCGTGGCCGCCGGTGAACGTCACCTGCCGCAGCGGCGGGCAGTCCGACACCCGCCGCGGCGAGCACCGCGCGCCGGCCTCGACGAGCATGAGCCGCGGGTAGAGGCTGCCCGACGTGGAGCTGACGTCGCCGAAGGCGAACGACTTTCCCGCGGTGACGATGTCGCGGCGCAGGTCCCGGTGCGGGGAGTCGGCGCGCACGACGATCGCCGAGAGGTATTGCGCCGTTCCGGTTTCCTTGTCCAGTTCGGTGACCAGCGGCGTGAGCGCGACCTGCCGCTCGGCCTGGACGTAGGTGAGCCCACCGAGGTAGGCGACGTCGATCCGCTTGCCCACCAGCGCGGCCACCACCCCGGCGTAGTCGGCCGCCACGAACAGCTCCACCCGCACGCCGAGGCGCTGCTGCAGATGCTCCGCGAACGGCTGGTACTTCGCCCGCTGCACGTCCGGGGAGATGTTCGGGATCAACCCGATCCGCAACGTCGCCGGCACACCGTCGGCGCCGACGGTGCGGTCGGCACCGGCGGCGCAGCCCGAGCCGAGCAGTACCGCGGTCACGATCATCACAAGCAACCGGCGCACAATGGGGATTGGAGCACGAGCCCGCCCGGGATGATCCTTACGAAGCCGTGACGGCCGGCCGGCGCCGCGACCACCGGCGACGAGACGGCCATAGACTCGTCGGCCATGAGCAGCAGCGCGGTGACTCTGCTGGGACCCGACCAGGCCCCGCTGCTCGCCCGGCCCTACTACGAACGGGGCGACCCCGGTCCGATCGTGGCCGCGCTGGCCCAGGTTCCCGAACTGCTCGAGGTCGCGCTGCCGTTCATCGGCACGGTGCTCGGGCCGTCCGCGTTGGACTGGCGGACCAAGGAACTGGTGATCGTCCGGGTGTCGGCACTCATGGAATGCCGGTTCTGCGTCAACGCGCACACCGCGGTCGCCCTCGACGCCGGCCTCAGCCGCGCGGAAATCCTTGCGCTGCACGGAAAGGCGAGCCTCGACGCGATCATCGACCCGGCCGAACGCGCCATGCTCGCCTGGGTCGACGCCGTCGCCTGCGGACCTGGCCCGGTCGAGCCGACCGTGCTGGCCGGGCTGCGGCCGCACTTCGCCGAGCACGAGATCGTCGAGCTGACCCTGCTGGTCGGCGCCACCCTGATGCTCAACCGGTTCGCCACCGCGCTGCGGCTACCCACCGACACCGCGGTGCTGCGCCGCCTGGAAACCGAGGACCTGCTGCCATGAGCGGAGCTTGCGGAGCGAACCAATTGATACTCCTGCGGCTCCGAGGAACGAGGAGACGCAGGCTTGGCGGAGCTTGCGGAGCGAACCATCGACACTCCGGCATCTCGGAGCCTGCGAGGAGATGCCGGCTTGGCGGAGCTTGCGGAGCGAACCATCGACACTGCCCCGCCGCCGAGGAACGAGGCGGCGGGGTTCGGCGGCACCGAGCTTGCGAGGTGACGTGTTGAACCCCATCGCCGATGCCGTGGCCGAGGGCCGGCTGCCGGGCCGGGTGTGGCTCTACGCCAACTACCACTGCAACCTCACCTGCACCTACTGCCTGACCGAGTCCGCGCCCAAGGTCGCCCGGCGCGAGCTCGGCCGCACCCGCATGATCGACATCGCCCGCGAGGCCGCCGACACCGGATTCACCGACCTCGGTGTCACCGGCGGCGAACCGTTCCTGCTGTCCTGGCTGCCCGACACGCTCGCCGGCATGTCCGAGCACCTGCCGGTGCTGGTGCTCACCAACGGCACGCTGTTCACGGCGCGCCGGCTGCGCGAGCTCGCACCCATCCTCGGGCGACCGGTGGCGCTGCAGATCTCGCTGGACCGGCCGGACCCGGACGCCAACGACGGGATGCGCGGCCCGGCCAACTTCCGCAAGGTCGTCGAGTCCGTGCCCAAGCTGGTGTCACAGGGGATCCGGGTCCGCATCGCCACCACCGTCGAGTCCATTGCGGACACCGAGCTGGATCGGTTGTGCGCCTTGCACCGCGAGTTGGGCGTGCCCGACGACGACCACATCATCCGGCCCATCGTCCGCCGCGGCCGCGCCGTCGACCACGACCTTGGCGTCACCGCCCATCAGGTCGACCTCCCCGCGGAGCTGACCATCACCGCCGACGGCGCCTTCTGGAGCCCGTTCGGACCCACCGTGCACGGCGGTGTGCTCGACACCGACCTGCTCATCACCCGGACCACCCACCCGCTGCGGGTCTCGGCCGGCACCCTGCTCCGGCTGGTCAGCGACCAACCAGTCGGAGCCGACACCGCGCTGAACATCCGTTGAGCATGACACCCCGGTGTCCGGTCGGGCACCTCCCGCACCACAATCCACACAGGCCGGTCCTGGCCGAATCCGGTCAGCCCGTCAGCATCTGCTCCAGTTTGAGCGGGTCGCGCCCGCGGCGGCGGAGGCGTCGTCGGGGTAGACCACTTGCTCTCCGGCGGCGGCACCAACGTGGAACGATCGATCCCAGATAACAGCGGACACACACGAGCGCCCGTGGGGTCCGGCACAGTGGGGCTATGGATTCCTCGACACCGACGGCGGGCAGTTCGTACCGTCCGATCCCCTACCGGCCACGGCGCATGCCGGTCGAGGAGTCGTTGCGGACCGCCGCATGGCTGAGCGAGCGGATGGCGCAGCGGCGGACGGTGCGGGCGTTCTCCGCCGACCCGGTGGACGAGCGGCTCGTCGTCGACGCGATCGCGGTGGCGGCGACCGCGCCGTCGGGTGCCCACCAGCAGCCCTGGACCTTCGTGCTGGTCACCGACCCGGACGTGCGGGCCCGGATTCGGGAGGCGGCCGAGGCCGAGGAGCGCAGAGCCTACGAAGGCCGGCTCGGCGCGGAGTGGCTGGCCGCGCTCGCGCCGTTGGGCACCGACGAGCACAAGCCGCATCTGACCGAGGCGCCGTTCTTGATCGTGGTGTTCGCCCAGCGGTACTACCTCGACGAAGGGACCGGGAACAAACACAAGCACTACTACGTCGACGAGTCGGTCGGCATCGCGGTGGGCATGCTGCTCACCGCCCTGCACCTGGCCGGACTGGCCGCACTGACCCACACCCCCAGCCCCATGCGGTTCCTGTCCGAGATCCTCAACCGGCCCCGCAACGAGAAAGCCTTCGCCGTCATCCCCGTCGGCTACCCCGCCGACGACGCGACCGTGCCGGACCTGACCCGCAAACCACTCGACCGGGTCCTGCTCCGAGTGTGAGTCCCGAACCCGCCGCCGACGGCGAGCACGGGATCAGCGCACTCCCTGCCCCGGTCCGTCCGCGCCGGTGGCCGAGAGCTGCTTCTCTCCCTGGCGCCGAACGCATGCGGCATGGGTGGGACGATCGTCGGGGAGCTCGAGGGACCAGCCGAGAGCGGCGGCGGTCCGCAGCGCGCAGGTGAGGCAGGCGTCCCCCGACGCCCGTGGGCGGCCCTCGCCGTTCCTGTCCACGTACTCGTCCTTTCCTTGCAAAACAAGGCAAAGCGGGACGATACGTGGCCAACGCTAGACACACTCTCACCGGCGGCACACCGGATGCGGGTCTTGTAAGCGAATGGTAAGAGCCCGGGTAAAATATCTTGAACCATCTGTTCCAAGTTCACGGGGATGAGGCATTTCGTGGCCGACGTCAAGCATTTCGACCAGGCCGCCGTTCTGGGCACGGCGGTGCACCTGTTCTGGCGGCGGGGTTTGGCCACCACCGGCATCCAGGACCTCGTCGACGCGACCGGGGTCAACCGGTCGAGCCTGTACGCCACCTTCGGCGGCAAGCGGGAGCTCTACCTCGCCGCGCTCGACCGCTACCTCGACGAGCACGCCCTCCCCAGCTTCACCCGACTCGCCGACGACCCCCGAGGACTCCCCGCG
>NZ_DASYTH010000205.1:0-57105 GCF_036002505.1 Actinophytocola sp.
TGGCTTAGCTTCCCCGCCATGCGAGATCGTACACCGACAGTACGCAGCCGAGAACTGGGAGAAGGACTGCGGAAGGCAATGCAGCAGGCTGGGATGAGTGGAAGGGAGATTGCTGGCAAACTGGGCTGGTCGGACAGCAGGGTATCCCGGTTGATGGCCGGCACTCGCGGGGGAACCGAAGCGGATGTGTCGGCATTTCTGGCAATTTGCGGAGTCACCGGCAAGGAACGCGAGCGCCTGCTGAAGTTGTGCAAGGACCAGTACATCCGAAGCTGGTTCCAGCAGCACGGCGCCCATCTGCCGGTGCAGCTGACGACCCTGATCGACCACGAGACCAAGGCCGTGTCCATTGCTGAGTATCAGTCCACCCTGGTGCCGGGTCTGCTCCAGACCGGGACCTACGCGCGCGCGGTGATCACAGCCTCGGGCGCCGTTCCCGACGATGAGGTCGAAGACCGGGTGTCGGCCAATATCGCCCGCAAGAGCATATTCACCCGCCAGCACCCGCCGAAGTTCACCTTCTTCATTCACGAGTTCGTGCTGCGACTCCCGGTCGGTGGCGCCGGGGTGATGTCGGAGCAACTGCACGAGCTGCTGCGCATGTCCGTGCGGCCGAACGTGATCTTGCGCGTGTTGCCGGCGGCCATCGGTGCCCACCCGGGCTGTGCCGGTTCGTTCAAATTGATGGAGTTCGCTGAGTTCAAGCCCGTGGCGTACCTGGACAGCGAGACGTCCAGCCTGTTCCTGGAGTTGCCGGACGAGATCGCCGCCTACCGGCGCATCTTGAAGTCCCTCGATGAGATTGCCCTTGATGAGGGACAATCGAGGGAGGTGATTGGCAACGTGGCGGTCGAACTCTACGAGTCGGGTGAATCATGATCGAATGGCGGAAGAGCAGCTTCAGCGCTAGCGGCGATGAGTGTGTCGAGGTGGGTTGGCGGAAGAGCAGCTTCAGCGCGAACGGGGATGCATGCGTCGAGGTTGGCAGGGCTGATCTTCGGGTCGCTGTGCGTGACTCCAAGAACACCGGGCCCTCGATCAACTTCCCGGTCGACGGGTGGCGGGGGTTGATGGCTAACCTGCAGGGGTGACGTTCTACCTTCTCCCAGCGGTGGACGTGGCGGACGGCAAGGCTGTCCGCCTGGTTCAGGGTGCGGCCGGCACCGAGACGTTCTACGGCGACCCGTGGGACGCGGCCCACGACTGGCAGGCCGGCGGCGCCGAGTGGATCCATCTCGTCGATCTTGACGCGGCGTTCGGCCGTGGGTCGAACCGCGAGCTCATGGCCGAGCTGGTCGGCCGCCTCGACGTCCAGGTCGAGCTCTCCGGCGGCATCCGGGACGACGAGTCGCTCGCCGCCGCCCTGGCCACCGGCTGCGCCCGGGTGAACCTCGGCACCGCCGCCCTGGAGAACCCCGAGTGGTGCGCCCGTGCCATCGCCACCCACGGCGAGAAGATCGCCGTCGGCCTCGACGTCCGCATCACCGAGGGCAACCACCGCCTCGCCGCCCGTGGCTGGACCCAGGACGGCGGCGACCTGTGGTCCACCCTGGACCGCCTCAACGCCGAAGGCTGCCCCCGCTACGTCGTCACCGACGTCTCCCGCGACGGCACCCTCACCGGCCCCAACCTGACGCTGCTCCGCGAGATCTGCGCCCGCACCCCGTCCCCGGTGATCGCCTCCGGCGGCGTGTCCACCCTCGACGACCTGAACAACCTCGCCGCGCTCGCCCCCCTCGGCGTCGAAGGCGCCATCATCGGCAAAGCCCTCTACACCGGCCAGTTCACCCTTCCCCAAGCCCTGGCCGCGGTATGAGCACCCCCGAACTCATCCTCTCCCTCAGCATCCCCGGCTGGGTAATACTTCTCGTCGCCGTCGCCCTCTACGAGCTCCGCCGAAGCAAGCGCCAACGCCGAACCGGCACGCCGCTCTCCGCCACCTTCATCGACGAGTTCACGGCAACCTTCTACGGCTCCAAACGCCAGGAGCTCGACAACCGCGCCTCCCAGTCCCTTCTCCGCGAAGAAGACTCCGACGGCGCCCCACCCTGGCTCGGTATCGACCTCGACCGCCGGGTCGTGCACCTACGCCCCGACGCCTCCGGCGACTACTGAGACACCAGCCCGGAGCCCTGAATACCCGCCACCGGCACCCCGGACCCCTCGATACCCGCCGGCAGCATCACAACCCCCAAGCTCAACGCACACGCCACCGCCACCACGAGCCGCCGCACCGACATGGCCGCCTCCTCCTCCGCTCGGTATGACCCCGATTGTGGCGGTCCCCTAGTTCGACCCGGAACCGCTGTCCGGCCTACATGCCCTGAAGGCGTCCTTCAGGGCGTTGAACGTCCTGAAGGTCACCTTCAGGGCATCAGCTAGGCCAGGTTGATCGAGATCCCCACGGTGCCCTTCCTGCCTCGCCTGATCGTGCTGCCGAGCACCGACACCCACCCGATGACGCCGAACTTGGCCTTGATCAGGCGCCGGACGCGCTCGGAGCCCGCCTCGTCGAGGATCCGGGCCGTTCCCTTGACCGCGGCGCCACGGGGTCTGCCGCGGAGGTCGCACTCGGCCAGCTCCACCGCGCCGTTGTTGCGGATCCGCTTGACCTTGCCGGTGTTCGCGGCCGTCCAGATGGCCACCTCGTCGCCGTCGCGGACGACCCAGACCGGCGTCGGCACCGGCGTCCCGTTCTTCCGGAACGTCGTCACCAGCACGTACTTTCCGGCCGCGAGCCGGTCCAGGTCGGATGCCATGGCGGAAACCTACGCGTAGGCGAGGGCTTCGCGCACCGTGAGGCGGGAGGCGCGGTACGCCGGAGCCAGCGTCGCGAGGGTCGCGCCGAGGAGCACCGCACCGGCCCAGATCACGATGGCGAGCCAGGAAACGCGCAGCGGCAAGGGGAGGAACCGTTCGCTGAGCCGGGAACGCAGCACGGCGGTGAGCACCGCGGCCGGCAGCGCCGTGACGACCAGGCTGGCCAGCGCGACGAACAGGCCTTCCAGCACCACGATCCGGCGCACCGCCCGCGGCCGCACCCCGATCGCGTGCAGCACGCCGAACTCGCGGGTGCGTTCCAGCACGCTGGTGCTCATCGTGGAGCCGAGCCCGATGAAGCCCACCAGCCCGAGCACCACCGCGATCGCGGTGACGACGCCGATCATGGCGTACACGTGGCCGTCGACCACCGCCGCGTACCGGGTCGAGGGCTGCGCCGAGTCCACCCGGAAACCGGCGGCCACCAGCGCCCGCTCGGCGTCCGCGGCGATCCCGGGCCGGTCGCCGCGGACCTGCACCTGGTTGGCCCGATCGTCGCCGGTCGCCCGCGCCAGCCCGGCCGGCGAGACGTACGCCGTCGCCAGCGCGAACACCTCGCGCTCGATCCCGACCACCCGCCACCGGACCGGCCGTCCGGACAACGACAGCTCCACGGTGTCGCCGACCTTCGGCTTGACGCCGTTGACCTGCTGCGACTGGTTCAGCACGATCGCGTCCACGTCGTCCGGCCGCAGCCACCGGCCGTCGACGAGCGGCAGGTTCAGCATCGTCGTGTCCGGCGGCACCGCGGCCAGCCGGAAGCTGCCGTGGCCCTGGTCGGGGTAGGTCCGCGCGAGGTCGACCTGACCGTCCCGGTGGCCGGTGACCGGCATCGCCCGCCAGGCCTCGACGCGGGTCGCGCCGGGCAGCCCGGCCAGCGCCCGGGTCAGGTCCCCGGCCGGCGCCGGCGCACCGAGGCTGAGCTGGGCGTTGACCCGGTGCTCGGCGGTGGCGTTGTCGACCAGCCCGCGGATGCTCTCCAACGTGTTCAGCGCGCCGGTGAACAGCGTGCCCGCGCCGGCCAGCAGCCCGATCGCCAGGATCAGCCGGCCCCGGCGGCGGAACATGTTGCGCAGAGCCAGAAGCAGGCCGCGGTCCAGTCCGCGGAGCCGGCCCAGCCAGCGCTGCGCGGGCTTCCCGCGGGGGGTGCCGTCGTGGTCGATGGCCTGCCGGACGGTGACCCGACCGGCCCGGACCAGCGGCACCAACGCCATGATCACTGGGAGGAGCAGCCCGGTGGCGAGCACCAGGGCGTACTGCCCGGGCGGGACGGAGGTGCTGGCCACGTCCATGTTCAGCATGCGGTCGGCGAGCAGCCGCGAGTACGGGCGGCCGAGCAGGATGCCCAGCGGGAACCCGACGGCGGTGGCGGCCGTGGCGACCAGCAGGACCATGATCAGGTAGAGCTGGACGACCCGGCCCGAGCGCGCGCCGACCGCCTTGAGGATGCCGATCTGCGGGATCTGCCGGCTCAGCAGGCTGTTCAGCATCGTCGCCACCAGCAACGCGCTGAGCAGCAACGACAACGCACCGAACATCAGCACCATGGACAGGATCGCGTTCATCTGGCCCTGGTGCGGATGCTCGCCCGGCGGCGGCACCTGGATCTGCTCGACCCGGACCGGAAGCGACGCCGCGACGTCCCGGGCGACGGACTCGACCGTGGCCCGGTCCTGGCTCGCCACGGTGATCTTCAGCTCGTTCAGGTCGGGCCGCAGTCCGAGGCGTGCCAACGCGTTCGTGGACACGTAGCCGTAACCCTTGGCCTCGTTGCTGGCCGGCGCGAGGCCCGGGTCGTGCACCACGCCGGTGATCCGCAGGGTGGCGGGCCGCCCGCCGCGGGGCTGGACGGTGATGGTGTCGCCGACCTTGACGCCGAGCACGTCCAGTGCCAGCCGTTCCAGCAGGATGCCGTCCGCCGGTGGCGGCCAGGCTCCCCGCTCCACGGCGAACGTCGCCACCCGCAGCGGATCGTCGGGGGCGTACCCGAATGTCTGAAGTGGATACTCGGACCAGCTGTCGCCGGTGCGGAACCGGGCGTCGAACTGGGTGCGCAGCGCCGCGCCGGTCACCCCGGGCCGGGTGCGGACGTCGGCGAGCCGGGCCGGGTCGAGGGTGCCGTCGAGCCGGATCGTGGCCGAGGCCGGGTTGGTGGCCAGGTAGCTGCGGGTGATCTCGCGGTCCACAATCGTTCTGGTGTAAAGGATCGCGCTGAACGCGGTGAGGCTGATCCCGATCGCGACGATCATGATCAGGATCCGCGCCCTGGTGCTGCGGAGGTCGCGCAGCAGCTTGACGAGCAGCAGCCGGGTCACCGGTCCACCGCCACTCGTCCGTCCACAAGCGACACCTGGCGGGCGACGTACTTGGCGATGTCGCGCTCGTGGGTGACCACGACGATCGTCCGGCCCTCGTCGTTCAGCTCGGCGAAGAGCTCCAGCACCGCGGTCCCGGTGGCCGAGTCGAGGTTGCCGGTGGGCTCGTCGGCCAGCAGCACCGGTGGGTCGTTGGCCAGTGCCCGGGCGATCGCGGCCCGCTGCTGCTGACCGCCGGACAGCATGGCCGGGAACTTGCCGGCCTGGTCGTCGATGCCGAACCGGGCGAGCAGGTCCAGGGCGCGGTCGCGGCGGGCGCGGGCCGGGATGCGGCCGGCGAAGTCCATCGGCAGCAGCACGTTCTCCAGCACCGTCAGCGTGGGCAGCAACTGGAAGAACTGGAAGACCAGGCCGACCGTGCGGCCGCGCCACTCCGCGAGGTCCGACTCGGACAGCTGCTGCACCGCGGTGCCGGCCACCACCACCTCGCCGCTGGTCGGGCGGTCGATCCCGGCCAGAATGTTCAACAATGTGGTCTTCCCACTGCCGGATCGTCCTACGATCCCCACGAACTCTCCGGGGGCGATCTCCACGTCCACCGCGTCGAGGGCGGTGACCTGGCCATAGGTCTTGGTGGCGGCGCGAACCGCGATGGCGTTCATGGCCGCTCACCCTGGCCGGCCGGCCGGTGTGCTGTCGTCGCCCCGGCGCGGGCATTCGGATGTACCGCGCTCGCGGTATGGGTCGCTGGCGTCCCGGTGTCTACCGTGGGCGCATGCATGGGCTGCGCCGGCACCCGGTCGCGGTGGACCTCGCCATCGCGGCGCACCTGTTCGCCGTCACCGTGCTGACCACGGTGCACGGTCCGGGGTACCTGGGCGGTCACCTGTCCCCGTTCGGCCTGGTGACCGCGGCGACGACCTGCGGCGCGCTGGCGCTGCGGCGGCGGTTCCCGTTCCCGGTGCTCGCGGTGACGATCACCGGCGCGGAGGCGTACCTGGCGGTGTCCGCGTCCACCGAGCTGGTCCTGGCCGCGCCGCTGATCGCGCTGTACACCGTGGCCGACCGGGTCGGCCGGCGCACGTCGCTGACCATCGGGGTGCTCGCCGTGGTCGCGGTTTCGTTGGTGCACCTGGTGTTGCGGCCGTCGTCGGTGTACGGGCCGGGGAACCTCGCGCTGGCGGCGCTCGGCGGGCTGGCCATCGCGGCCGGGGACGCCACCCGCAACCGGCGCGCGTACCTGGCCGAGGTCGAGGCCCGGGCCCGGCACGCCGAGGTGTCGCGGGAGGCCGAGGCGCGGCGCCGGGTCACCGAGGAGCGCCTGCGCATCGCCCGCGACCTGCACGACGTGCTGGGCCACCACATCGCGTTGATCAGCGTGCAGGCCGGGGTCGCCGGGCACGTGCTGACCTCGCAACCGGCGGTCGCCGGCGAAGCGCTCGACCACGTCCAGCAGGCCAGCCGGGCCGCGCTGGACGACCTGCGGGACACCATCGGGTTGCTCCGCGCTCCCGACGAGCCCGCGGCGCCGGTCCAGCCGACGCACGGGCTCGACCGGCTGCCGGAGCTGATCACGTCCTTCACCCGGTCCGGACTGCGCGTGGCGCACACCGTGTCCGGCGCGGAAAGACCTGTCCCGACGGCCCTCGGCACCACCGCGTACCGGGTGATCCAGGAGTCGCTGACCAACGTGCGCAAGCATTCGGGCTGCGCGGCGGCCCGGGTCGAGCTCGGCTACACGCCGCGCGCATTGCGGATCCTGGTGGAGGACAACGGTTCCGCTGTGTCGCACAAGGACGGTGGCGGGCATGGCATCGCGGGTATGCGGGAACGGGTTGCGGCCGTCGGTGGCCGCCTGCGGGCCGGTCCGCGCCCGGGTGGCGGCTTCCGGGTCACCGCCGTTCTGCCCTGGGCCACCGCATGATCCGGGTTCTGCTGGCCGACGACCAGGTCCTGATGCGCGCCGGCTTCAAGGTCCTCGTCGACTCCGCTCCCGACCTCGAGGTGGTCGGCGAGGCCGGAACCGGCGCCGCCGCCGTGGAACTGGCCCGGGTCACCCGCGCCGACATCGTGCTGATGGACATCCGCATGCCCGATGTCGACGGCATCACCGCCACGTCCATGATCACCGCGGACGACGACCTCGCCGGCGTCCGCGTCCTGATCCTCACCACGTTCGAAATCGACGAATACGTGTTCCGCGCGCTCCGCGCCGGCGCCAGCGGCTTCCTCGGCAAAAGCGCCGGCCCCGAAGAGCTGCTGTCGGCCATCCGCACCATCGCCGCCGGTGAGTCCCTCCTCTCACCCACCGCCACCAAGGCCCTGATCGCCCGCTACCTTTCGCATCCGGATCACCTGCTCTCCGCCACCCCGGAGCGCCTGGCCACCCTCACCCCCCGCGAACGCGAAATCCTCACCCTCGTCGCCGCAGGCCTGTCCAACGACGCCATCGCCGTTCACCTGGTCCTGAGCCCCGCCACGGTCAAGACCCACATCAACCGCACGATGACCAAACTCAACGCCCACGACCGCGCCCAACTCGTCGTCATCGCCTACGAAACCGGCCTCGCCCATGGCCATCGCTGACCAGCCTGGCAAGCGCCCTCGCAAATTCAGTTCGCGTCCGAGTTCCAAATGAGCTCTACATCAACTCGTCGAGATCCACCGAAACCTCGAAAGGATCGCTGACGACCATCTTGCCGGTGCTCATGCCGGCGGAGGTGTAGACCCGAGTCGTCGGATCCAGCCGGTAGCGGAAAACGGTCAGTTTGCGCTCGCCGGCGTCGAACTCGAGGCGCCAGAAATGATTGATTCCGGCGGTCGCATATTCCGCTGGCTTGTCGGTTCGGTCGGTGCTGACCGATCCCGGAGACATAACTTCCACCACTAGCAGGCAATGCTGAGGGCGCAGCACCTCGTCGCTGGGGATGGCCGAGTTGTATACGACGATATCTGGCCGGCGGTTGAGTAGAGGGACATCCCGCAGGCGAAGATCCACATCGATGACGGCTGTGAATTCCGGGTCGCACGCCGCATCGAGAATGTTCACGAGGCGCTGCACGACTCGCTGGTGGGGGCGGCGTGGACTCGGGCTCACAACGACTTGTCCATCAACGACCTCGATCTGGTGGCAGATCTCCTCGGGCAGCGCATCGTAGTCGGCGGCGGTCAAGCCGCCGACCATCCACTCGGGCAACGCCGTCATCGTGGCCCCTGACCTCGGACTATGAACTGGCAAGTTCAGACTGTACTAGCTCACTTCTCAGGGTGTCCTCCTGCGGAGGGTGGCGGCGCCGAGGATGAGGGCGGCGATGGCGCAGGCGGCGACGATGAGCAGGTTGCGGGTGAGGGTGGCGTCGAAGGTGGTGCTGCGGGTGACGTGGGAGAGCGCGTCCACGGCGTAGGACAGCGGCATCACGTTGGAGAGCCAGTTGAGGAGCCAGCCCATGTCGCCGCGGGGGACGAACAACCCGCACAGCAGGATCTGGGGAAGGACGAACAGCGGCATGAACTGGATGGCCTGGAACTCGGAGGTGGCGAAGGCGCTGACGAACAGGCCGAGGGCCATGCCGAGGAGGGCGTCGAGGACCGCGATGAGCAGGAGTGTCCACAGTGAACCGGAGACTTCCAGGCCGAGCCAGGTGACGCTGATGCCGGCGGCGACGGCGACCTGGACGACGGCCACCGATCCGAAGGCGAGGGCGTAGCCGAAGAGCACGTCGAGCTTGCCGATGGGGAGCGTCATGAGGCGCTCCAATGTGGTCGTGGTGCGCTCGCGCAGGGTGGTCACCGAGGTGATCAGGAACATGATCAGGAACGGGAACACGCCGAGCAGGGCCGGGGCGACCCGGGAGAAGATCAAGGGGGAGTTGAAGACGTAGCGCAGCAGGACCATGAGCAGGGAGGGGACCAGGACCAGCATCACGACCGTGCGCGGGTCGTGGCGGAGCTGGGAGAGGATCCGGCGGGCGGTGGCGAGGGTCAGGGTGGGGTTCATGACGCTACGACTTTCTGTGAACGGATCAGGTGCAGGAACGCCTGCTCCAGGTCGGGGGTTCCGGTGGCGCCGCGGAGGCCGTCCGGGGTGTCGTCGGCGAGGACGCGGCCCTCGCGCATGAGCAGCAGGCGCTGGCAGCGGGCGGCTTCGTCCATGACGTGGCTGGACACCAGCAGGGTCACGCCGCGGGCGGCCAGGCCGTGGAACAGGGTCCAGAGGTCGTCGCGGAGCACCGGGTCGAGGCCGACGGTGGGTTCGTCGAGGACGAGCAACTCGGGTGAACCCAGCAGGGCCACGGCGAGGTTGGCGCGGCTGCGCTGGCCGCCGGAGAGCTGGGAGACCAGCTTGTCGGCGTGGGCGCGGAGGTCGACCTCGGTGATCACGCGCTGCACGTCGCCGGCGGGGGCGTGCAGGATCGAGGCGAAGTAGCGCAGGTTCTCGGCGACGGTGAGGTCGGCGTAGATCGACGGGCTCTGGGTGGCGTAGCCGATCCGGCTGCGCAGCGGGGGGCTGCCGGCCGGCTGGTCGAGCACGGTGACCGAGCCGCCGGCCACGATCTGCACGCCGACGATCGCCCGCATGAGCGTCGTCTTGCCGCACCCGCTCGGCCCGAGCAGGCCGGTGACCTGGCCTTTCGGCACGGAGAAGCTGACCGATCTGAGGACCTCGCGCCCGCCTCGGCGGACGTCGAGCCCTTCGACCACGATGGCGGAGGAATTAGTCATGTGTTTAATTCTGCGCCCGTTGAGATGTCTCGTCAAGCGGGAAGTTCGGTGACGGCGGACTCAGTCGATGTACTGCTGGAGCACCGGCGCCACCAGGGCGACGAGCTCATCCTCGCCGGCCGAGGCGATGGGCTCGACGCCGACGATGTAGCGCATCATCGCGATGCCCATGACGTGTGAGATCAGGGCGGTCAGCCGGAGTTTCGGCACGCCGAGCGCGTCGGCCACCCGGGCCAGCATCACCCGCTCGATGAACTGCCGCATCATGGCGGCGGCCTGCGCGTTGGTGGACACCGAGCGCACCAGGGCCAGGAACGGTGTGCGGGTGGCCGGTTCCCGCCACAGCGAGATGAACAGGCGCAGGATGCGCTCGCCGACGGAATCGCGGGGGCCGTCGAGGACCACGGCGAGGACGGCCGCCGGGTCGATCGGCAGATCCAGCGCGGCGGCGAACACCTGCTCCTTGCTGCCGAAGAAATGGTGCACCAGCGCGGGGTTCACCCCGGCCTCGGCGGCGATCCCGCGGATCGTCGCGCCGTCGTAGCCGCGCTCGCCGAACTGGTTGCGCGCGGCCGCGAGGATGTCCTCCCGCGTCTCCGTCTGTCCCGGCCGGCGGCCCGTACGCGCCATGCCAGCCAGTATTACCCTCGGCGGCATGCCAGTAGCGGTTCGGGTGATCCCGTGTCTCGACGTCGACGCCGGCCGGGTGGTGAAGGGCGTCAACTTCACCAACCTCCGGGACGCCGGTGACCCGGTGGAGCTCGCCGCGGTCTATGACGCCGAGGGCGCCGACGAGCTGACCTTTCTGGACGTCACCGCGTCCTCTTCGGACCGGGAGACCATGTTCGACGTGGTGCGGCGCACCGCCGAGCAGGTGTTCATCCCGCTGACCGTGGGCGGCGGCGTGCGCAGTGAGTCCGATGTGGACAGGCTGCTGCGGGCCGGGGCGGACAAGGTGAGCGTCAACACCGCCGCGATCGAGCGGCCGGAGCTGCTTCGCGAGGCGGCGCAACGGTTCGGCTCGCAGTGCGTGGTGCTCTCGGTGGACGCGCGGCGGGTGCCCGGCGGCGGGTGGTTCGAGGTGACCACACACGGCGGGCGGCGTGGCACCGGGATCGACGCGGTCGGCTGGGCGGCGCGCGGGCAGGAGCTCGGGGTGGGGGAGATCCTGCTCAACTCCATGGACGCGGACGGCACCAAGGCCGGGTTCGACCTGGAGCTGATCGAGCTGGTGCGCGCCGAGGTGGACGTCCCGCTGATCGCCAGCGGCGGCGCCGGCGCGGTGGAGCACTTCGCCCCGGCCGTCTCCGCGGGCGCCGACGCGGTGCTCGCGGCCAGTGTCTTCCACTTCGGACAGTTGAGGATCGGTGAGGTCAAGGGGGCGCTGGACAAGGCGGGGGTGGAGGTCCGGTGGCCCTAGACCCGGCGCTGGCCGCCCGGTTGAAGCGCAACGCCGACGGGCTGGTGTGCGCGGTCGCCCAGCAGCGCGGCACCGGTGAGGTGCTCATGGTCGCCTGGATGAACGACGAGGCGCTGGAGCTGACCCTGACCACCCGCCGCGGCACGTATTTCTCCCGCAGCCGCAACAAGATCTGGGTCAAGGGCGAGACTTCCGGGCACACCCAGCAGGTGCACGAGGTCCGCCTGGACTGCGACGGGGACACCGTGCTGCTGATCGTCGATCAGGCCGGCGCGGCGTGCCATACGGGCGACCGGACCTGCTTCGACGCCGACGTGTTGCTCAGTCCAGATCCCCGGTGAGGTACCGCTGCACGTTCGGCGCCACCGCGGCGACGATCGTCGCCACGTCGGCGGACGCCATCGGCTCAAACTTCAGGACGTAGCGGGCGATGCCCAGCCCCACCATCTGCGAGCCCACCAGGCTGCCCCGGAGCAGCGGCCGGTCGTCGGCGGCCACCGCGCCGGCGATCTTGGAGAACACCTGCTTGACGAAGAAGTCGTGCAGCATGTGGGCCGCCTGCTCGTGGCTGGACACGCTGCGGATGAGCGCGGTGAAATGGCCGCCGCCGGTGGAGTCCCAGATCGTCAGGAACGTCCGCACGATGCGTTCGCCCATGGTCTCCGGCGGGCCCGCGGCGATCCGGCTGATCAGCTCCTCCGGCTGGAACGGCAGCTGCAGCACGGCCTGCACGAACAGACCCTCCTTGCTGCCGAACCAATGGTTGACCATGGCCGCGTCCACCCCGGCCCGGGTGGCGATCGCGCGCACCGTGGCGCCGTCGTAGCCCTGCTCGGCGAACACCCCCCTGGCCGCCTCCAGCAGCGCGGATCTGGTGTCCGTGCCGCCGGGCCGCCGCCCGCGCCGCCGGCCCTTGGCTTGCTCCACGGTCTCGGTCACGCGTCCATCATGACCCGTCAGGCAAGGATTTTCAACGTTGAATGAATTTACTCGTGCGGGACTCAACGGGCCGCACGGCACAATGACACGCATGGTCATGGTCGAGGCCGCTCTCGCGCGGCCGGCCGGGATGGGCGCGGTCAGCCCCACCCGCGAGGAGTTCCACGCGCTCGCCGCCGACCGGCGGGTCATCCCGGTGGTCCGCCGGGTGCTCGCCGACGCCGAGACGCCGGTCGGCGTGTACCGCAAGCTCGCCGCCGGGCGCCCTGGGACGTTCCTGTTCGAGTCCGCGGAGAACGGCCGGTCCTGGTCGCGCTGGTCGTTCGTGGGCGTGCACAGCCCGGCGGCGCTCACCGCGGACGGCGGCGAGGCGCGCTGGACCGGCACGCCGCCGGTCGGCCTGCCGATGACCGGTGACCCGCTGCAGGCGCTGCGCGAGACCGTCCAACTCCTGCACACCGACCCGCTGCCCGGGCTGCCCCCGCTCACCGGCGGCATGGTCGGCTTCATCGGCTACGACGCGGTGCGCCGGCTCGAGCGGCTGCCCACGCTCGCCGAGGACGACCTGCGGCTGCCCGAGCTGATCATGCTGTTCGCCACCGACCTCGCCGCGCTGGACCACCACGAGGGCACGATCACGCTCATCGCCAACGCGGTGAACTGGGACAACTCGCCCGAGCGGGTCGACGCCGCCTATGACGACGCGGTGCGCCGGCTGGACGCGATGACCCACGGGCTGCAGACCCCGGCCGAGGCGACCGTCGCGGTGTTCGCCCGGCCGCACCCGGAGTACCTGCGCCGGCGCGACCGCGACGAGTTCTGCTCCGCGGTGCGCGCCGCAAAGGAGGCGATCCGCGCCGGGGAGGCGTTCCAGGTAGTGCTGTCGCAACGGTTCGAGATGGCGACCCGGGCCGACCCGCTGGACATCTACCGGGTGCTGCGCACCACCAACCCCAGCCCGTACATGTACCTGCTGCGGCTGGACGGATTCGACATCGTCGGGTCCAGCCCGGAGTCGCTGGTGACCGTGCGGGACGGCCGGGCCACCACCCACCCGATCGCCGGAACCCGTTGGCGCAGCGCCGATCCCGAGGAGGACGCGCTGCTGGAGAAGGACCTGCTGGCCGACGAGAAGGAGCGCGCCGAGCACGTCATGCTGGTCGACCTGGGCCGCAACGACCTCGGCCGGGTGTGCAAACCGGGGACCGTGCACGTGGTCGACTTCTTCCGGGTCGAGCGCTACAGCCACGTGATGCACATCGTGTCCACCGTGACCGGCGAGCTCGCCGCCGGCATGACCGCGTACGACGCGGTGGCCGCCTGCTTCCCCGCCGGCACCCTCTCCGGCGCCCCCAAGCCCCGCGCCATGGAGCTGATCGAGGAGCTCGAGCCCACCCGGCGCGGCCTCTACGGCGGCGTGGTCGGCTACCTCGACTTCGCCGGCGACGGCGACACCGCCATCGCCATCCGCACCGCCCTCATCCGCGACGGCATCGCCTACGTGCAAGCGGGCGCCGGCATCGTGGCCGACTCCGACCCGATCTACGAGGACACCGAGTGCGTCAACAAAGCCGGCGCCGTCCTCGCCGCCATCGCCACCGCCGCAACCATGCACCCCGCCGGTGCTCCGTGAGGCGTCCACTGTGGATCGCGGTGGGGGCGTTGCTGGTGGGGGCGGTGGGGTTGTGGGGGGCATCGCGGTTGACGTGGGTCACCGAGTCGCGGGTGCGGGCTGGGACGGACGTGGCGACCACGGTGGGGCGGACGGGGGCGGATGTCGCTCCCCTAGGGGCAATTGCCGTGCTGGCGCTGGCCGGGGTGGCGGCGTCGGTGGCGACCGGAGGGTGGGCGCGGCGGTTGGTGGGGGTGGTGCTGGTGGCGGCCGGGGTGGCCGCGATCGTGGCCGGTGTGCTGAGCGGGCCGGTTTCCCTTTCGTGGGGCCGACTTCTCGCGCTCTTGAGCGGGGCTCTGGTGATGCTCGCGGGCGGGCTGCTGGTCTGGTTCGGTGACCGGATGCCGCGGTTGGGGGCGAGTTACCGGGCGCCGGGCGACCGGCGCGGGGCGCGGGATCCGGATGGTGATCTCTGGCGGTCGCTGTCGCAGGGTGATGATCCCACTACCGGGGAACGTTGACCCGGACCCGGTGCGGAACTGCCTTGTGGCGCAGGGCTAGCATCCCATTCGGCGGGAAGGGGCAAGTGCTTGTGGTGAGTGTTCTCGAGTCGATCATCGAAGGCGTGCGGGAGGATCTCGCGGCGCGCGAGTCGGCTCTTCCGTTCGAGAAAATCAAGGAGCTCGCCGCCAAGGCCCCGCCGCCGCGCGACGCGATCAGTGCGCTGCGGGCCGCCGACATCGGGGTCGTCGCGGAAGTCAAGCGCCGCAGCCCCTCCAAGGGCGACCTGGCGCTGATCGCCGACCCGGCGGCGCTGGCCAAGGACTACGCCGACGCGGGCGCGCGGGTGATCAGCGTGCTCACCGAGCAGCGGCGCTTCGGCGGCTCGCTGGCCGACTTCGACGCGGTCCGCGCCGTGGTGGACGTTCCGTTGCTGCGTAAGGACTTCATCGTCAGCCCGTACCAGGTGCACGAGGCCCGGCTGCACGGCGCCGACCTGGTGCTGCTGATCGTGGCCGCGCTGGAGCAGAACGCGCTGGTGGCCCTGCTGGACCGGGTCGAGTCGCTGGGCATGTCCGCGCTGGTCGAGGTGCACACCGCCGAGGAGGCCGACCGCGCGCTCGAGGCCGGCGCGAAGGTGATCGGCGTCAACGCCCGCGACCTGCACACCCTCGAGGTGGACCGGGACGTGTTCGGCCGGATTGCACCCGGCCTTCCGTTCGAGACCGTGAAGATCGCCGAGTCCGGCGTGCGCGGGCCGGGCGACCTGATGGCCTACGCCGGTGCCGGCGCGGACGCCGTGCTGGTCGGCGAGGGGCTGGTGGCCAGCGAGGACCCGAAGGCCGCGCTGATCCAGCTGGTAACGGCCGGCTCACACCCGGCCTGCCCGAGGCCGAGCCGGTGAGTGGGGACGACGACAAGCACGGCCCGGATCCCAGGGGCCACTTCGGCCCGTACGGCGGCCGGTTCCTGCCCGAGGCGCTGATCGCCGCGCTGGACGAGCTGGCCGCGGAGTACGACAAGGCCCGCGTCGACCCGGAGTTCACCGGCGAACTGGCCCGGCTGCTCAAGGACTACGCGGGCCGGCCGTCGCTGCTCACCGAGGCGCCCCGGTTCGCCGCGCACGCCGGTGGCGCCCGGGTGTTCCTCAAGCGTGAGGACCTCAACCACACCGGCTCGCACAAGATCAACAACGTGCTGGGTCAGGCGCTGCTCACCAAGCGGATGGGCAAGCAGCGGGTGATCGCGGAGACCGGCGCCGGCCAGCACGGCGTGGCCACCGCGACCGCGTGCGCGCTGCTCGGCCTGGACTGCGTGGTCTACATGGGCGAGGTGGACACCAAGCGGCAGGCGCTGAACGTGGTCCGGATGCGGCTGCTCGGCGCCGAGGTGATCCCGGTGACCTCCGGCTCGCGGACGCTCAAGGACGCCATCAACGAGGCGCTCCGCGACTGGGTGGCCAATGTGGACAGCACGCACTACCTGCTCGGTACGGCGGCCGGCGGGCACCCGTTCCCGATGATGGTGCGCAACTTCCACAAGATCATCGGCAGCGAGGCGCGCGCGCAGATCCTGGAGCAGGCCGGGCGGCTGCCGGACGTGGTCGCGGCCTGCGTCGGCGGCGGCTCGAACGCCATCGGGATCTTCCACGGGTTCCTCGAAGACCCGGCCGTGCGCCTGGTCGGGCTGGAGCCCGGCGGGCACGGCATCGAGTCCGGCGAGCACGGCGCGACGCTGTCCGAGGGCAGCCCGGGCATGCTCCACGGCGCGCTGTCCTACCTGCTGCAGGACGACGACGGGCAGACCATCGAGGCGTACTCGATCTCCGCCGGGCTGGACTACCCCGGGGTCGGCCCCGAGCACGCCTGGCTCAAGGACATCGGGCGCGCCGAGTACCGGTCGGTCACCGACGACGAGGCGATGGCGGCGTTCCAGTTGCTGTCCCGCACCGAGGGGATCATCCCGGCCATCGAGTCGGCGCACGCCCTGGCCGGCGCGCTCGTGCTCGGCCGGGAGCTCGGCCCGGACGGGCTGATCCTGGTGAACCTCTCCGGCCGGGGGGACAAGGACATGGACACCGCGGCGGCGTACTTCGGCTTCGCCGGTGAGGAGTTGCGATGAGCCGGCTTGATCCACTCTTCGCCGCCACCCGCGCCGAGGGCCGCGCCGCCCTCGTCGGTTACCTCCCGGCTGGCTACCCGACGGTTGACGACTCCATCGAAGCGCTTCGACAGCTGATCGACGCGGGCGCCGACCTGGTCGAGGTCGGGGTGCCGTACTCGGACCCGGTGATCGACGGCCCGGTCATCCAGGCGGCCGCGGATGTGGCGCTGCGCGGCGGTTTCCGGCTGCGCGACCTGTTCCGCGTGGTGGAGGGCGTGTCCTCGGCCGGCGGCCGGGCGGTCGTGATGACCTACTGGAACCCGGTGCACCGCTACGGGGTCGACGCGTTCGCCCGGGACCTGGCCGCGGCCGGCGGGCTCGGCCTGATCACCCCGGACCTGATCCCGGACGAGGCCGACGACTGGATCGCCGCCTCGGACACGCACGGGCTCGACCGGATCTTCCTGATCGCGCCGTCCTCCACCGAGGAGCGCATCGTCCGGACCGCCGACGCCACGACCGGATTCCTGTACGCCAGCGCGGTCATGGGCGTCACCGGGGCCCGGGACACGGTCGGCACCGCCGCCGCGGGCCTGGTCGCCCGCGCCCGGGCGCACACCGACCTGCCGGTCGGGGTCGGGCTGGGGGTGCGGTCGGGAGAGCAGGCCGCGGAGATCGCCGGGTTCGCCGACGCGGTGATCGTCGGCTCGGCCCTGGTCTCGCGGGTCCCGGACGGCGTCGAAGCGCTTCGCCAGCTCACGTTTGAGCTGGCGGCGGGCGTGCGGCGGCCGGCCGTTCCGCAGGGGTAAGCCCCGCCCGCAACCCGGATTGTGTCGCCCATTACGGTGAGCGCCGTGGTGACTGCCTCCAGTGTGTTCCTGGCCAGTTTTCCGAGCCCCGACCGGGGCGTCTGGCATCTCGGCCCGATCCCGATCCGGGCCTACGCCCTGTGCATCATCGTGGGCATCATCGTGGCGATCTGGTGGGGCGAGCGCCGGTTGGTGGCGCGCGGTGGCCAGGCCGGCACGGTGATCGACGTCGCGGTGTACGCCGTGCCGTTCGGGCTGGTCGGTGGCCGGCTCTACCACGTGATCACCGACTACGACCGGTACTTCGGCGAGGGCAAGAACCCGCTGGACGCGTTGAAGATCTGGGACGGCGGGCTGGGCATCTGGGGTGCCATCGCGCTCGGCGCGGTCGGCGCGCTGATCGGCTGCCGCCGCCGGGGCGTCCCGCTGCCCGCGTTCGCCGACGCGGTGGCGCCGGGGATCGTGGTCGCCCAGGCCATCGGCCGCATCGGCAACTACTTCAACCAGGAGCTGTACGGCGGCCACACGGATCTGCCGTGGGGACTGGAGATCTACAAGCGGTTCAACGACGCCGGCATCGAGGATCCGCTCGGCGGCGTCGCGGCCGCCGACCACGAGCAGATCGTCGGCAGCCCGGTGCACCCCACGTTCCTCTACGAGCTGCTCTGGAACCTCGCCGTTGCCGCCCTCGTCATCTGGGCCGACCGCAGGTTCCGGCTCGGCCACGGCCGCGCCTTCGCCCTCTACGTCGCCGGCTACACCGCCGGCCGCACCTGGATCGAGCTCATGCGCACCGACACCGCCCGGCACATCTTCGGTGTCCGCATCAACGTCTGGGTCTCGATCATCGTCTTCCTCGCCGCCGTCGCCTACTTCATCTACGCCCAACGCCTCGGCGAACGCGAGGACCTCGCCGCCCTCACCGCCGAACCGGACGAAACCGAAGGGGCCGAACCGGCCGAACCGGCCGACGAATCCGAACCGGAGGACGAGGACGCCGAGGAGAAGGAGCCCTCAGCCGAGGACGAACCGGCCAACGTCCCCGCCGGCAAACCCGACGAGGACGACAAGCCCGCCGAACCGACGGCCAAGGACGACTAGCCCGCGAGTTCGACGCTCCAGCAACTGAGTTCGACGTTCGGGACGCTGAGTTCGACGTTCAGGCCAGGTTGATCAACCCGCGGCCGGTGATCAGCGGTAGGTCGAGGGCGGTCAGCAGGCCCGGCCCTGCCTCCACGACGGCGGGGATGGCGTTGACCAGGCGCATGGCGGTGGCCTTCAACCCCGCGGTGTTGTGGTCGCCGTCGGAGCCGAGGAGTTGGAGGTCGAGGGTGTAGTTGGGCTCGCCGGTGACCACCACGCGGTAGCAGCCCTGGCCGGCGGGTTGGGGCCAGTCGGGGCCGAGGTCGGGGCGCAGGCGGGTGACGTGTTCGAGCACGCAGACCGCGCGATCGCCGACCATGCCGCGGACTTCGAAGCGGAGTGCGGCGGCGGTGCCCTCCTCGATGGTGCCGGAGTCGATGTCGAAGGTCTCGGGCGCCGGAAGGCGTTCGTAGGACTCCTCGACGCGGTCGAGGGTGACGCCGAGGCCGGCGGCCAGTTGTCTGACCACACTGCCCCAGGCGAGGGACAGGATGCCGGGTTGGAGCAGCAATGGCTTGTCCGCCAAGGGTTTGCCGAAGCCCATGATCTCGAACAGGACCTTGGCGTTGTCGTAGGTGCTGTAGTCGAGGATCTCCAGGCAGCGCACCTCGTCGATGCGCTCGCAGACGCCGGTGAGGACCAGGGGGAGCCAGTCGTTCGCGAAGCCGGGGTCGACGCCGTTGACCCAGAGCGAGGCGCCACCCTCGAGCGCGGCGGCTCGAAGCGGCTCGACGGCCTCGTCGGGCAGCACCCCGGACGGGAACTGGAGGAACACCGGGGAACTGGAGACGACGTTGATCCCGGCGCGGAGGAACCCGGCCAGGTCCTCCATCGCCTCGCCCAGCCGGTCGTCGGCCATCGCCGTGTAGACGATGCAGTCGGGCTTCAGGGCGAGCAGCGCGGCGGCGTCGTTGGTGGCGGTCACGCCGAGGTCGCGGCCCAATCCGGCCAGGTCGCCGGCGTCCCGGCCTACTTTGTCCGAAGTGGACACCCAGACACCGGTCAGCGACAGGTCCGGCCGGGCGTCGATGCCGGCGATCGCGTGCCGCCCGACGTTTCCGGTGCTCCACTGCACCACGCCGTAGTTGGTCATGAAAGGTCCGGGAGGCCGAGGTCGAGGTTGGGCGCCTGGGTGCCGCCGTCCACCTCGAGCACCTTGCCGGTGACGAACCCGCCCGCGGCCGACACCAGGAACAGCACCGTGGCCGCGATCTCCCGCGCGTCCCCGATCTTCTTCAGCGGCGTCGCCTGCTCCATCCGCGTCCGGATCTCCTCGTTGGTGAGCACGATGTCCAGCGCCGACGTGGCGACCGAGCCGACCGCGATCGCGTTCACCCGGATCCGCGGCGCGAGGTCGAACGCGGCCAGTTCGGTGAAATGCGCCAGCGCCGCCTTCGCCGTGCCGTAGGCCAGGAAGCCGCGCCCGCTCACCCGCCCCATCACCGAGGAGATGTTGACCACCGACCCGCCGCCGCCGCGGAGCATGACCGGCACCGCGGCCTTCGTCAACGCGTGCGCCGTGCCCACGTTGAACCGGAACGCCTCCTCCAGGAAGTCGACCTCGGTCTCCAGAAACGGCCGCGGGTACGTCCCGCCCACGTTGTTCACCACGATGTCCAGCCGCCCGAACTCGCCGTCCGCGGCCGTGGCCAGCCCGGCCACCGCGTCCAGTTCGGACAGATCGGCCGGCACCACCAGCGCCCGCCGGCCGGCGTCCTCGACCCGCTTCGCCACCTCGCGCAGGTCGGTCTCGGTCCGCGACGAGATCACCACGTCGGCCCCGGCCTCGGCCAGCGCGACCGCCGTCGCCGCCCCGATTCCGCGCCCCGCTCCGGTCACGACGGCCACTTTGTCCTTGATAGCGAACAGATCCAGAATCACCCGCGAACAGTAACAGGTTCTATTTGCGACTTGTCGCGGGTACTTCCCACGACAGGTGTCACCAGTCGCGGGAAGTACCCACGACAAGTCGGTTATCTGGGCCGGGTAGGGGCGACGACGAGTTGGCCGCGGGTCGTGGTGAGCACCTCGACCTCGGCGCTGTAGTGGCGGAGCACGTTCTCCCGGGTGAGGACCTCGGCCGGGGTTCCGGCGGCGGCGACGCGGCCGGCGTCGAGCAGCAGCAGGCGATCGGCGTACTGGGCGGCGAAGGTGAGGTCGTGCAGGGTGCTCAGCACGGTGGTGCCGTCCTCGGTGCGCAGCCGGTCGACGAGGTCGAGCAGGGCCTGGGCGTGGCCGATGTCGAGGCCCGTGGTGGGCTCGTCGAGCAGCAGCAGGCCGGCCTGCTGGGCGAGCACCCGGGCCAGCACCGCGCGCTGCCGCTCGCCGCCGGACAGGGTGCGCAGCACGCGGCCGGCGAGGTCGGCGAGGTCCAGGCGGGCCAGCACCTGCTCGACGATGGCGTGGTCGCGGCGGCCTTCCCGGGCCAGTGGGCCGAGGTGCGGGGTGCGGCCGAGCAGGGCGTAGTCAATGACCGTCAGGCCCTCGGGGAGGACCGGAACCTGTGGCGCGTAACCGATCGTTCGGGCGCGGGCCCGGGAGCCGAGCGTGCTCGCGGGGACGCCGCCCACCAGGATCTCGCCGTCGCTGCGGGCCAGCCCGATGATCGACTTGAGCAGCGTCGACTTGCCGGCGCCGTTCGGCCCGATGATGGCGAGCCACCCGCCCGGTTCGAGAGCGGTGCTCACATCGAAGACCACCCGCTCCGAGCCGTACCCGGCGCTCACCCCGCGGAGCACCAGCGCTGGATGGTCGCTCCGGCTCGGCCACGCGGAGGTGCCGGCGTTCGCTCGTGCGCTGCTCGGTGCTCGTTCCTCGCACCTGCGCTGCTCCTCACTCACACCAGCACCGTGGCCTCGCCTCCGCTCCGATAGCGGGCGTCATCGCAGCCGGCCCCGGTTCAACCGCAGCACCAGCACGAAGAACGGCGCCCCGGCGAACGCCGTGATCACCCCGATGGGCAGCTCGGCCGGGGCGAACGCGGTGCGCGCCACCTCGTCCGAGACGATCAGGAACGCCGCGCCGCCGAGCAGCGAGAGCGGTACCACCACCCGGTAGCTCGCGCCGGCCAGCAGCCGGACCAGGTGCGGCACCACGATCCCGACGAACCCGATCAGCCCGCTCACCGCCACCGCCGCGGCCGTGGCGAGCGAAGCGGCCAGCAGCACCACCAGCCGCACCCGCCCGGGCCGGACGCCGAGCGAGGCCGCCTCGTCGTCGCCCACCGCCAGCACGTCCAGCAACCGCGCGGCCAGGCACAGCACCACGGCAGCGGTTCCGATGTAGGGCAACGTCAGCAGCACGTCGTGCCACCCGGCCGTGGTCAGCCCGCCGAGCATCCAGGTGTACACCTGCTGGATCGTGTCCGTGTTGAGCTGCTGCGCGAACGTCTGCACCGCGGTGAGGAACGCCGCCACCGCGATCCCGGCCAGCAGCAGCACCGCGGTCCCGCCCCCGGCCGAGCGCCCGAGCAGCCAGCTCAGCCCGACCCCGCCCAGCGCACCGGCGAAAGCGGCCAGCGGCAACGGATCCACCACCCACCCGGTGCTCGCCGGCGCCGCCACCACGACCACCGTCGCCGCCATCCCGGCCCCGGCCGCCGCGCCGAGCAGGTACGGATCCGCCAGCGGGTTGCGGAAGACGCCCTGGAACGCCGCTCCGGCCACGGCCAGCGCCGCGCCGACCAGCCCGGCCAGCACCACCCGCGGCACCCGCAGCTGCCAGATGATCGCCGCCTCCTGCGCGGAGAGCGGCGAGGTGCCGCCGGTCAGCTGGGCGAAGACCTCGCGCGCCACCCGCGTCCAGCCCAGCCCGGCGGCGCCGATCAACGTCGCGCCGGCCGAAACCACGAGCAGCACGAGCACCGCCACCACCAGCGTGACGGGGGACAACCGGCTAGGCCGCACTGGCCTTGGTCACCGCCTGGGCAACCGAGCGCACCAGGTCCACGATCCGCGGACCCCACCGCGACGCCAGGTCGTCGTCGAGCGCGACCACGTTGCCGCCCTGCACGGCCTTCAGCGTGCGCCAGCCCGGCCGCGCGCCGACCGCAGCAGCGTTCTGCCCACAGCATTTGCTGTCCGCCAGGAAGATCAGATCGGGGTTGGACCGCAGCACGTGCTCCGCGGACAGCTTCGGGTAGCCGGAGTTCACCGTGTCCGCCGCGTCCGCGATGTTGCTCAACCCGAACAGCGCGTACACCTGCCCGATGAACGTCCTCGACGACGCCGCGTCCAGCTCGGTGGTCAGCTCGTGGTAGTACGTCAGGGTCTTCGCCGGCTTCGGCACCTCGCCGACGATCTTGGAAATGTCCTCGGTGGTCCTGCTGACCAGCTCCTCGGCCTCCTTGACGTGCCCGGTTGCCTTGCCCAGCAAGCGGAACTGATCCAGCACGTCGTCAAACGCCTTGGCGGACGGCAGAAGCAGCACCGGCTGGTGCAGCTTCGCCATCCCCGCGACGAGATCGTTCGAGTCCGACTGCGCGATCACCAGGTCGGGCCGGTAGCCGGCGATCGCCTCGACGTTCGGCGTCAGCCCGGACAGCGACGTCTTCGGCGTGTCCTTGGGGAAGTCGGAGTGGTCGTCGACGGCGACGACCTGCTTGCCGGCACCGATCGCGAACAGCGTCTCGGTGGTGCTGGCGGACAGCGACACGATCCGCTCCGGCCGGTGGTTGAGCACCAGCGGCTTGCCGTCCGGCGGGGTCAGCTGCACCGGAAACGCCTGCGCCGCCTGACTCGCCGGCGTGCGCACCGGCGCCGCCGCCTCCTCCCGGTTGGCACAGCCGGCCAGCACGACCGCACCGAGCACAGGCAGGATCACGGCCAGGCGTCGCACGCGCTCCGGCCGGGTGTACAAGGTGGACACTCCGCACCTCATCATTGTTGGTTCGGACGCGGGGCGGTGGTCGATCTGGCTGAGGTTACCCATCACAGTTGCGGGACAGCGCCGGACTTGCACCGGACTTCGCTACCACCCGTTCACGCCACCGGCCACTATCCGTAACCGGCGCCCGGACGCTACCACCCGGGCATCCCCACGCCTTGTCCCGGACAGTGCGATTTGCTCGCCGCCGATATGACTCGCTCGACGGACGGTGCGACTCGCCGATCGGTCGTCGAGGGATCCCGTGAGCCGTACTCTCCATCATGCGGGTCGCACTCCAGAGCAACCTGGCTTGCTGGGTCGTGAGCTTCTGATAGGACCAACCGAACACCGTCCGCACCGACGTCGCCTCGTCCATCGACGTGCTCAGTGCGTCCAACCGCCCGCAGCCATGGCCCATCTCGGCCAAGGCGTCGGCAATACGCAGATGAGGGCGAGCGGCAATGCGACTACTGGCAATCCGCACCGCCAATGGCAGCCGATCGCACATCTGGACCAATTCGCATACCGAATCAAATTCAGCTTCTAGGCGCCGCGACCCGACAATTCCACCAACCAGCTCAACGGCCTCCTGCGGCGCCAAGGGAGCGAGACTTACGCGAGTTGCGCTTTCGCTAATCACCAGCCCGGAGAGACTATCCCGGCTGGTCACCAATACCAGGCAGCCCTGGTTTGCTGGCAGCAGCGGTCGCACCTGTTCCGCAGTGCTTGCATTGTCCAGCACTATCAACATCCGACGATCTGCGAGCATTGACCGGTATAAACCGACCCGAGCTTCCACCTCAATCGGGATGCGCTCTGGCACGATATCCAGCGCCCGAAGAAACCTGTGCAGGACCTCGCCGGGCGCGACGGGCTCGCCGGGACCATAGCCTTGCAGATTGACATACAGGGTGCCATCCGGAAACTCGCCCTGCACTTGGTGCGCCCACGACACCGCCAGCGCGGTCTTGCCCACCCCTGGAAGGCCGTCCACCGCAGCGATCCCGACGGCACCCGCGACGGCCCCGTGATGCGCTGCGGGCAGCAGTGCGTCGAGAGCAGCCATGTCCTCGACACGGCCGACGAAGTCTCGGATGCGTGGCGGCAACTGCCGGGGCACCTGCGGCTGCACAGGCAATGCGGCGCTGGTCAGCGTTACCTGCTGGATCGAGCCAGCCTGCACCACCGCACCTGTCACTGCACCGCCGGTCTCGTTCCTGACATCCAGATCGTCGGGCACATGGGCAAGTGTGTCGATAAGCGCTGCTGCAGCACAACACCAGACCAACCGACGTGGCCCAAGCGCCCATCACGACCGTGGTCACCGAGGTAATCGACGTGCTTTGGCATTCATAGGTCACCGTAGAGTTCGGCATGATGAGCAGCAAATTTGTGCGGCGATCTGTAAGAACGGTGGGTTTAGCGAGCGCGCCGCGCCCCAGATGGGATCGTCGTGTTCGACAGCAACGACTTTGTACCGGGCCGCCGGCGTAGTGGATGTCAATGGCAGGTGACGGCTCGCTGACATCGGTTGGGTGGGCACCGGGGTTTACGCGGAGTCACGCTCCACCAGCTCGGTGGGGAGGATCACCGGGTTGCCGACCGGTTGGCCGCCGATCTGGGTGAGCAGGAGCTCGGTCATGGTGCGGGCCTGGTCGACGATGGGCTGGCGGATGGTGGTCAGGGCCGGTTCGGTGTGCCGGGCCAACTCGATGTCGTCGTAGCCGACCACCGAGACGTCGTCCGGGATGCGACGACCCGCGGCGCGCAGGGCCCGCAGCGCGCCGCTGGCCATCATGTCGTTGGCGGCGAACAGCGCGTCCAGGTTCGGGTCGCGCTCGAGCAGCTGGTGCATGGCCTGCTCGCCGGACTCCCGGGTGAACCGGCCGTACGCCGCCGGGCCGGGGGCCTGCCCGGCCTGGGCCAGCGCGCGGTGGTAGCCGGTGAGGCGGTCGGCCGCCGCGGTCATGTCCAGCGGACCGGCGATCGTGGCGACCCGCCGCCGCCCGGCCGCGACCAGCCGCTCGGTGGCGAGCTGGCCGCCGCCCACGTTGTCACTGTCCACATAGGTCAGACCGGGGACGGGGCGGTCCGGGCGGCCGCCGACCACGGTCGGCACCCCGGCCGTGATCAGGATCTCCGGCAGCGGGTCGCCGGCGTGCATGGAGGCCAGCAGCACCCCGTCGACGTGCCCGCTGCGCACGTAATCGGCCAGCCGCGCGTGCTCGCGGTCGTTCTGCGCGTTGACCAGCACCAGCTGCACGCCGGTGCCGATCAGGGCCCGGCTGGTGGCCACGATGATCGCGGCCAGGTACGGGTCGGCCAGCACCAGCTCGCTGGGTTCGCGGAGCACCAGGGCGATCGAGTCGGTGCGGCGCATGACCAGGCTCCGGGCCGCCCGGTTCGGCACGTAGCCAAGCCGCTCGACCGCCCCCTCCACCAGCTCCCGGGCCTCCGGCGACACCCGGGGCGAGCCGTTGATCACCCGGGACACGGTGGCCCGGGACACGCCGGCCTCGGCCGCCACCGTGTCCAGCGTCGGCTGCCGCCGTGTCCCCGATCCCGCTGTCATGCCCAGTCGATGCCGTTCGCTCGAATCACCGCGCGATACCAGTGCGCGCTGTCCTTCAACACGCGGCGCTGGGTCGCGTAGTCCACGTGGACGATGCCGAAGCGCTTCGTGTACCCGAAGGCCCACTCGAAGTTGTCCAGCAGCGACCACACGAAGTATCCCCGAAGGTCGATGCCGGCCTCGATCGACTCGTGTACCACGGCCAGGTGATCACGCAGGTAGGCGATCCGCTCCGGGTCCCGCACCGCGCCGTCGGCCTGCACCCGGTCGTCGAACGCCGCGCCGTTCTCGGTGATCATGAGGGGCAGCCCGGGGTAGTCCTCGTGCAGCCGGAGCAGCAGCGTGCGCAGACCCCGCGCGTCGATGGTCCAGCCCATCGCGGTGGCCGGGCCGGGCTGCCGGACGAACACCACGTCGTCGCAGCCCGGCCAGGCGGTCGGTCCGGACCGCGGCTCGCCCAGGTCGACCAGCGTGGGCGCGTAGTAGTTGACGCCCAGCAGGTCGATCGGCTCGCCGATGACCGCCTCGTCCCCGGCCCGCACGAAGCTCCAGTCGGTCAGCGACCCGGTGTCCCGCACCACATCGAACGGGTACCCGCCGCGCAGCAGCGGGTCCAGGAAGATCCGGTTGGCCACCCCGTCGAGGCGCCGGGCCGCTTCGGCGGCGCTCGGCGACGGGGACGCCGGCATGATCGCGTGCAGGTTCAGCGTGATCGACACCTCGGCGCCGGCCGGCAGCACCGACCGCAGCGCGGCCACGCCGAGCCCGTGTGCCAGCAGCAGGTGGTGCGCCGCGCGCAGGGACAGCGCCGGGTCGGTGTGGCCGGGCGCGTGCTCACCGGAACCGTAGCCGAGGAACGCCGAGCACCACGGCTCGTTCAGCGTCGTCCACAGCGGAACCCGGTCGCCCAGCCGGGTGCCGACGACCGAGGCGAACTCGGCGAACCGGGCCGCGGTGTCCCGCTCACCCCAGCCGCCGGCGTCTTCCAGCTCCTGCGGCAGATCCCAGTGGTAGAGCGTGAGCACCGGCATGATCCCGTGCCTGAGCAGCTCGTCGACCAGCCGCTCGTAGTAGTCCAGCCCGGCCGCGTTGACCGGACCGCGCCCGCCCGGCTGGATCCGCGGCCAGGACACGGAGAACCGGTACGCGGACAGGCCCAGCTCGGCCATCAGCGCGATGTCGGTGCGGAACTGCCGGTAGTGGTCCACCGCCACGTCGCCGGTGTCGCCGCCGACGACCTTGCCCGGCGTGTGCGAGAAAGTGTCCCAGATGGACGGTCCGCGCCCGTCCGCGGTGGCCCCGCCCTCGATCTGGTACGCCGCCGTCGCCGCGCCCCAGACGAACCCGGCCGGAAACGACAACCGTGACCCGTTGACGGAGTACTCCTGCGTGCTCAAGCCCATCACCCCTTCGCCGCGCCCTGCAGGCCGTGTTCGCGATCGCCACCTGCACCGTCGGATTCTGCGTGTCGAGCAGGATCAGCGTCCAGCAGCTCTGCCTGTGAGAGCGCTCTCATGGGGTGGGAATGCCCTGAAGGACGCCTTCGGGACACTGAACGTCCTGAAAGCCGCCTTCAGGGCATCCCTCAGCGACCGAAGGTGAACCAGTTGACGTTCACGAAGTCCGCGGGCTGCCCGCTGGTGAACGTGAGGAACACGTCGTGCGTGCCGGTGACCCCGCTGATGTTGGCCGGGACCGTGCGCCAGCTCTGCCAGCCGCCGGTGTTGGCGATGGCGAAGCTGCCGATCGGCGCGCTGCCGAGGCTGTCCAGCCGCACCTCGACCAGCCCGCTGACCCCGCCGGCGGCACCGGACGCCACCCGGGCGCTGAACTGCCGGGCCGGCGTGCCGCCGAAGTTGATCCCGTTGTAGCGGGCCCAGTCTCCGTTGGCGGCCCAGCCGATGTTCTGCCCGCCGCCGGTGTCCGTGGTCGTCTCGACCTGGATTCCGGACTGCTGCTGGAAGTTCTCGGCCTGCAGGGTGGAGTACGCGTCACCGCCACCCCCGCCACCGCCACCGGTGGTCGTGGTCGTCGTGGGACCGCCGCCACCGCCGCGGGTCCACACCGCCACGTAGTCGACGATCATCGGCACCCCGGGAACCGTTGCGCCGGTGGGGGTTCCGGTGCCCGCGACGCCGTTGGGGAAGGAGCCGCCGATGGCCACGTTGAGCAGGATGAAGTAGCCCGCGTGCGAGGTCATGCTGTTCCACGTGTCGGCGGGGAGCTGGCCCTGGCTCACGCTGAAGTACTGTGTTCCGTCGACGTACCAGCGGAGTTGCTGCGGCGAGACGCTCGCGTCCCACTCGAAGCGGTAGGCGTGGAAGGCCGACTGGCAGGACGATCCGGGGCACGGCCGGTTGGTGCCGAGGCCGTTGAACTCGTTGCACGGTCCGCCGGGCGCCACTCCACAGTGGAGGGTGCCCCACACCGCGTTGATCCCGTTGACGTTCTCCATGAAGTCGAACTCGCCGATGCCCGGCCAGTTCTGGAAGTTGCCGCGGTACGGAGAGCCGAGGGCCCAGAACGCCGGCCAGTAGCCGAGGGCCGCGTTGCCGGTGATGTTGGGCATCTGGATGCGGCCCTCGATGCGCAGCACCCCGCCGGCCGCCGGCTTGAAGTTCGACCGCTGGGTCTCGATGCGCGCCGAGGTCCAGTTGCCGGCCCCGTCCCGCAGCGGCGTGATCCGCAGGTTGCCGCCGCCGTCGAGGGCGATGTTCTGGTTGCTGGTGGTGTAGCTCTGGATCTCGCCGGTGCCCCAGTTGCCGGGACCGCCGGGATAGTTGTGGCCGGTGTCGAAGATCCAGTTGGCGCCGGACGGCAGGGATCCGGCCGCGCCGGTGAAGTCGTCGCTCCAGGCGAGCGTCCAGCCCGCGTCGGGTGGGGGCACGGCGGCGTTGGCCGCGAGCGTGATCGGGACGGTGACCAGCACGGCGGTGGTCGCGGCGCCGAGCGCGAGCCGCCAGCGCCGAGCCCGGGCGAAGGGGTGCAGGGATGGGCCGGGCATGGGTGACCTCCTTGTCGACCCAGGGGTGAGGATCCGTTTGTTGGGCCTGGCAACAAACGGAGTAGGGCCATGAAAGCGCTCTCACGACACGTTGTCAATGTCTGACCAAAAGAGGGTTCTGCACAACGAAGGACTGTGGTGGCGCTGGCACCGTGGTCGGTTGGCCGGTTGCTCGCGGCGGGCCAGCGTGCCGTGCGGTGTTCGGATCTGTGGCTGAGCTGGCAGGCCTGGTTGCTAGGACCGACCGCTCGGGCAGGCCTCCGGCCTACCTTCGCTAGTCGGTACGAACACCGCCCGGCGGCCCACCACTCCCAACCGGCGTTGCGCAGAACCCTCACAGCCCGGTAACCGGGATGTGGCAGGTGTTGCGCCCGAGTTGCGGGGCGGCCGCGACCTGTTCGTGATCCGCGCCGCACTGCCGTAACGGCGACCTCAAGTTATCCTGAGAGTGACGTGTCAAGCCCGTACACGGATGTAGGGCGCCTAATCGCGTGGATCATGTTCGGCGTTACGCCCAATCGCAAGATTCATTCACTTGACGGGTGCCCTCAGGTTTCGGGACTGTTAAGCTCACGTCAACACGCGGGCCATCGGAGTCCCGCGCCCAGAACCCGGGAAACCCGAGCTGAGCGCGAGGACGACGAGGGAGGTCGACGCGTGAGCGAGCTTGCGAGCGAACCTTTGAGCACTGCCCCAGTCGCCGAGCTTGCGAGGCGAAGGGGCAGCCATCACCGAGCTTGCGAGGTGATGGCGTGATTTACTCCGCCATCCCCACCCAACAGGGCTTGTACGACCCTGCCGCCGAGCGTGACGCCTGCGGCGTGGCGATGGTGGCGGACATCCGGGGCAGAAGGTCGCACGGCATCGTCGCCGACGGCCTCACCGCGCTGGCCAACCTCGAGCACCGCGGCGCCGCCGGCGCGGAGCCGACCAGCGGCGACGGCGCGGGCATCCTGCTCCAGCTGCCCGACGAGCTGCTCCGGGCCGAGGTGGACTTTCCACTGCCCGAACCGGACTCCGGCACGGGGGCGCACACCTACGCCACCGGCATCGCCATGCTGCCCACCGACCACGGGGCGCGGGCCGCCGCGGTCGACCTGGTGGAGCGGATCGCCAAGGAGGAGGGTCTGGTCCTGCTCGGCTGGCGCGAGGTCCCGGTGGCGCCGAACGCCGCCGAGGTCGGGCCCACCGCCCGCTCGGTGATGCCGCACTTCGCCATGCCGTTCGTGGCCGCGCAGTCCGATCCGGACGGACGGTGCCCGGCCGGCGTCGACCTCGACCGGATGGTCTTCTGCCTGCGCAAGCGGGTCGAGCACGAGAGCGTGACCGCCGGCTGCGGTGTCTACTTCCCGTCGCTGTCCGCGCGCACCTTGGTGTACAAGGGAATGCTCACCACCGCGCAGCTGCCCCGGTTCTTCCCCGACCTCACCGACCCGCGCCTGACCAGCGCCATCGCCCTGGTGCACAGCCGGTTCTCCACCAACACGTTCCCGTCCTGGCCGCTGGCCCACCCGTTCCGCTACGTCGCGCACAACGGCGAGATCAACACGATCCGCGGCAACCGCAACCGGATGCGCGCCCGCGAGGCGCTGCTGGCCTCCGAGCTGATCCCCGGCGACCTCACCCGGCTCTACCCGATCTGCGACCCGGACGGCTCCGACTCGGCCTCCTTCGACGAGGTGCTGGAGCTGCTCCACCTGGGCGGCCGGAGCCTCCCGCACGCGGTGCTGATGATGATCCCGGAGGCCTGGGAGAACCATTCCACAATGGACCCCCGGCGCCGCGCCTTCTACCAGTTCCACGCCAGCCTGATGGAACCGTGGGACGGGCCGGCGAGCGTGACGTTCAGCGACGGCACGGTGGTCGGCGCCGTGCTGGACCGCAACGGCCTGCGCCCGGCGCGCTGGTGGCGCACCGCCGACGACCGGGTGGTGCTGGCCAGCGAGACCGGTGTGCTGGACGTGCCGCCGGACCAGGTGGTCGCCAAGGGCCGGCTGCAGCCCGGCCGGATGTTCCTGGTGGACACCGGGGCCGGCACGATCGTGGATGACGACGAGATCAAGTCCGCGCTGGCCGCCGACCTGCCCTACGAGGACTGGGTGCACGCCGGCCTGCTCAAGCTCGCCGACCTGCCGGACCGCGACCACGTGGTGCAGACGCACGAGTCGGTGCTGCGCCGCCAGCTCACCTTCGGCTACACCGAGGAGGAGCTGAAGATCCTGCTCAGCCCGATGGCGGTGACCGGCGCGGAGCCGATCGGGTCGATGGGCACGGACACTCCGCCGGCCGCGCTCTCCCAGCGGTCCCGGCTGCTCTACGACTACTTCAAGCAGAACTTCGCGCAGGTGACCAACCCGCCGCTGGACGCGATCCGCGAGGAGATCGTCACCTCGGTGCGGCGGATCATGGGTCCGGAGCAGAACCTGCTCGACCCGGGGCCGGCGTCCTGCCGGCACATCATGCTGCCCTACCCGGTGATCGACAACGACGAGCTGGCCAAGCTCATCCACGTCAACGACGACGGCGACCTGCCCGGCTACGCCTGCACGGTGATTCCCGGACTGTACGAAGTGGACGGTGGCGGGCCGGCGCTGCGCGCGGCGATCGAGCGGGTGCGCCGCGAGGCCTCCGAGGCGATCGCGGCCGGCGCACGCACGCTGGTGCTCTCCGACCGGGACTCCGACCACCGGTTGGCGCCGATCCCGTCGCTGCTGCTGGTCTCCGCGGTGCACCACCACCTGGTGCGCACCAAGGAACGGCTGCGGGTGGCGCTGGTGGTGGAGACCGGCGACGCGCGCGAGGTGCACCACATCGCGCTGCTGCTGGGCTACGGCGCCGCGGCGGTGAACCCGTACCTGGCCTTCGAGACCATCGAGGACCTCGTGGCGCACGGCGCGATCACCGGGCTGGAGCCGCACACCGCGGTCCGCAACTACGTGACCGCGCTGGTCAAGGGCGTCCTCAAGATCATGTCCAAGATGGGCATCTCCACCGTGGGCGCCTACACCGCGGCCCAGGTGTTCGAGGCGCTCGGGCTCGCGCACGACGTGCTCGGCGAGTACTTCACCGGCACCACGTCCAAGCTCGGCGGGGTCGGGCTGGACGTGATCGCCGAGGAGGTGGCCGCGCGGCACCGGCGGGCGCATCCGGAGAACCCGGCCGACCGCGAGCACCGCGGGCTGGAGGTGGGCGGCGAGTACGCCTACCGCCGCGAGGGCGAGCTGCACCTGTTCACCCCGGAGACCGTGTTCCTGTTGCAGCACGCGACGAAGACCCGGAAGGACGAGGTGTACCGGCACTACACCGAGGAAGTCGAGCGGCTCAACCGCGAAGGCGGTGCACTGCGCGGAATGTTCCGGCTCCGCACGGAAGGGCGCACCCCGCTGCCGATCGACGAGGTGGAGCCGGTCGAGCAGATCCTCAAGCGGTTCAACACCGGCGCGATGTCGTACGGCTCGATCAGTGCCGAGGCGCACGAGACCTTCGCCATCGCCATGAACATGATCGGTGGGCGGTCCAACACCGGGGAGGGCGGCGAGGACCCGGACCGGCTCTACGACGCGAAGCGCCGGTCGGCCATCAAGCAGGTCGCGAGTGGACGGTTCGGGGTCACCAGCGAGTACCTGGTGAACGCCACCGATCTGCAGATCAAGATGGCGCAGGGCGCCAAGCCCGGTGAGGGCGGGCAGCTGCCGCCGAACAAGGTGTACCCGTGGATCGCCCGCACCCGGCACAGCACGGCCGGGGTCGGGCTGATCTCGCCGCCGCCGCACCACGACATCTACTCCATCGAGGACCTGGCCCAGCTCATCCACGACCTCAAGAACGCCAACGAGCACGCGCGGGTGCACGTGAAGCTGGTGTCCGAGGTGGGGGTCGGCACGGTGGCCGCCGGGGTGTCGAAGGCGCACGCGGACGTCGTGCTGATCTCCGGCCACGACGGGGGGACCGGCGCCTCGCCGCTGAACTCGTTGAAGCACGCCGGCACACCGTGGGAGGTCGGGCTGGCCGAGACCCAGCAGACGTTGATGCTCAACGGTTTGCGGGACCGGATCACGGTCCAGGTGGACGGCGGCATGAAGACCGGGCGGGACGTGATCGTCGCCGCGCTGCTCGGCGCCGAGGAGTACGGCTTCGCCACCGCGCCGATGATCGTCGTCGGCTGCGTGATGATGCGGGTGTGCCACCTGGACACCTGCCCGGTCGGGGTGGCCACGCAGAACCCGGTGCTGCGCGAGCGGTACACCGGGCAGGCCGAGCATGTGGTCAACTTCTTCCGGTTCGTCGCCCAGGAGGTGCGCGAGTTGTTGGCGCAACTCGGTTTCCGCACCCTGGATGAGGCGATCGGGCACGCCGAGCTGCTGAACGTGGACGAGGCGGTCGCGCACTGGAAGACGCGGGGCATGGACCTCACCCCGGTGTTCACGGTGCCGGAAAGCCCCTACGGCACCGCCCGGCGCCGGGTGCGGGCCCAGGACCATGGTCTGGACCACGCGCTGGACCGGACGCTGATCCAGCTCGCCGAGGCGGCGCTGGAGGACGCCCACCCGGTGCGGCTGGAGCTGCCTGTCCGCAACGTGAACCGCACCGTCGGCACCCTGCTCGGGTCCGAGGTGACCCGGCGCTACGGCGGCCAGGGGCTGCCCGAGGACACCATCCAGATCACCCTGACCGGTTCCGCCGGCCAGTCCCTCGGCGCGTTCCTGCCCGCCGGGATCTCCCTTGATCTGATTGGGGATGCCAACGACTACGTCGGCAAGGGCCTGTCCGGCGGGCGGATCGTGATCCGGCCGGCGCCGGACGCGCCGTTCGCCGCCGAGCAGCAGGTGATCGCCGGCAACGTGATCGGCTACGGCGCCACCGGTGGCGAGCTGTTCGTGCGCGGGCGGGTCGGTGAGCGGTTCTGCGTGCGGAACTCCGGTGCGGTCGCGGTGGCCGAGGGCGTCGGCGACCACGCGTTCGAGTACATGACCGGCGGCCGGGCCGTGGTGCTCGGGCCGACCGGGCGGAACCTGGCGGCCGGCATGTCCGGTGGCATCGCCTACGTGCTGGATCTCGACGAGCGGATGGTGAACAAGGCGATGGTGGCCCTGCAGCGGCCGGACGCCGATGATCTGCGCAGGCTGCGCGACATCGTCGACCGGCACCACCGGCTGACCGGCTCGGCGGTGGCCGCGTCGCTGCTCGGCGACTGGACCCGGCGGGCCCGCTCGTTCACCAAGGTGATGCCGCGCGACTACCAGCGGGTGCTCGAGGCGGCGCGGATCGCCCGGGCCGAGGGGCGCGACGTGGACGAGGCGGTCATGGAGGCGGCCGTGAGCGGAGGCGGAGGCCGCGGTGGTGGCTGAACCGAGGAGCAGCGCAGGCGCGAGGAACGAGCGCCGTAGACAACAGTGGCCGAGCCGGAGCGAACCTGGAGAAATTGCGTGGCTGACCCGAACGGCTTCCTCAAGCACAACCGGCAGGACGCGCCCAAGCGGTCCAAAGTGGACCGCCTGGCGGACTGGCACGAGGTCTACGTCGACCTCGACCCGGCCGAGCGCGAGTCCCAGGTCCGGGCGCAGGCCACCCGGTGCATGGACTGCGGCATCCCATTCTGCCACTCCGGCTCCGCCGGCTGCCCGCTGGGCAACCTGATCCCGGAGTGGAACGACCTGGTGCGCCGCGGCGACTGGACCGCGGCCAGCGACCGGCTGCACGCGACGAACAACTTCCCGGAGTTCACCGGCCGGCTCTGCCCCGCGCCGTGCGAGTCCGCGTGCGTGCTGGCCATCTCGGCCGACGCCGGGGGAGCGGTGGCGATCAAGCGGGTCGAGCAGGCCATCGCCGACGAGTCCTGGAACCGCGACCTGGTCGGCGCCCGCCCTGCCGCGGTGTCGTCGGGTAAGCGCGTCGCCGTCGTCGGCTCCGGCCCGGCCGGCCTGGCGGCCGCCCAGCAGCTCACCCGCGCCGGCCACGAGGTGACCGTGTACGAGCGCGACGACCGCCTCGGCGGCCTGCTCCGCTACGGCATCCCCGAGTTCAAAATGGAGAAGAAGGTCCTCGACCGCCGTCTCGCCCAACTCCGCGCCGAAGGCACCCACTTCGTCACCGGCTGCGAGGTCGGCGGCTCCGCCCCCGGTGACCTCTCCGTCGAAGCGCTCCGCTCCACCTACGACGCCGTCGTCCTCGCCGTCGGCGCGCTCCGCGGCCGCGACGCCCCCGACCTCTCCGGCCGTTCCCTCGCCGGTGTCCACCTCGCCATGGACCACCTCGTCCCCGCCAACCGCGAATCCGAAGGCGACGACCCCACCCCCATCTCCGCCCACGGCAAGCACGTCATCATCATCGGCGGCGGCGACACCGGCGCCGACTGCTACGGCACCGCCACCCGCCAGGGCGCACTTTCCGTGACCCAACTGGACATCTACCCCCGCCCGCCGGACCTGCGCGACGACGACCGCTCCCCCTGGCCCGTCTGGCCCTGGATCCTCCGCACCTATCCCGCCCACGAAGAAGCCGGCCAACGCCGATTCGCCGTCGCCGTCCAACGCTTCATCGGCAACGACCAGGGCCACGTTGCCGCCATCGAGGTCCGCGAGGTCACCGTCCACAAAGACCCCACCACCGGCACCCGCACCCTGGTCCCCGCGGGCGACCACACCGAACTCCTCCCGGCCGACCTGGTCCTCCTCGCCATCGGCTTCGACGGGGTGGAGCACATGCCCCTGCTGGACGGGCTCGGCCTCTCCCTCAACGGCCGCGGCGCGCTCCCCTGCGGCACCGACTGGCAAACCACCACCCCCGGCGTCTTCGTCTGCGGCGACGCCCACCGCGGCGCGAGCCTGGTGGTCTGGGCCATCGCCGAAGGCCGCTCCGCCGCCCACGCCGTCGACGCCTACCTCACCGGCACCTCCAACCTCCCCACCCCCGTCCACCCCACCGCCCTCCCGCTCGCCGTGGTGTAAAGCAAGCAATATGAGGTTGCCCGCAAAAACCGCGGGCAACCTCATTCGGCGAGTTTAATCGGTGGGATCGACGACGACCACGTCCGTGAAGAATACACAGCTCAGCACTCTTGAGGTGACGAGTGTGCATTCATCTTCCGGCCAGGACGTCCACAGGTAGCCCTGGGGGAGGATCATGTCGGCGTCCAGGAGCACCTGATAGGTGCCGGCGCAGTTGGCCTGGCCCGCACACAGGTGGCCGTCGGCCGAGAAGACAAGCGTGCAGGCTTGATCGTCAATGTTCTGGTGGACGCACTCGCTTACCGGCCCTTGTTCCACGACGTTACTATTGATGGCTAGTTCCGTAAAGGCGAGGAGATTTGCCATTGTCTCGTGTGGATAGTCCGGGTCATCGGAAGGACACTCGATATCGCCGTCGAAGTCCGTCGTCGTGCCGTCCAGGATGCCATTCGTGTAGAACGCGGTAGTCGTGAATTCGGCGAAGGGGTTGCAGGTCGGCGGCGGGAAATCCAAGTCGTCGTCGACGTGCCCTCCTGCCTTGAACTTGAGAAACTCGTGGCCGTCGAGGCGGAACGACTGGGTCTTCACCACTTTGGTTCGCACCCCGGTCGCCTTGCTCCCGGCCTGGGTGGCGAAGGCACTCTGCGCGCCGGTTGTCACCAAGGTCAAGCACAGTGCGCCGGTCAGGAGATACTTAATACCGCGTCGCGGTTTAGCGTGCATTATTACCCCAGTTCTCAGTGTCGCATGGCGTAAATGCTTATCGACCGATGGCGGGGAACACACCCTTAATGTGCGACGTCATCCGCATGGTTTTCAGGAGAAACGTCGCAATTGCCGGTCATGGACCCCCAGTCAACAAGCGGCTACATGCTCTTTGTAGTCGGTCAGCGGTAGGTTGTCAAGCCGAGTCCGATCGGCCTCCAGCCAACGGGATAGGCACCGTGACCTGGCCGCCGGGATGCTCGATGATCAAGGTGAGAATGCGTGCATCTGCGGGTGGCCCCGGTTCGAACACCCGCTTCTCGAAGAACACGGCGTGCGAGCCGGAACCACCTGCGGGTCCGCCCCGGTACCGTGTTCCCACATCGTCCCACCCGTGCCAGCGGACACTCGAACCGAAGTGCTCCCGCCTTCGGCGCGAATCGACATCAACGTGCGCGAGGTTCACGGCGAGGAATGTCGACCACAGCTCCAGGCTCACCAGATCGGCGGTCATCTCACCGATGGTGATGATGCGGCCCACCAGCGGAATGACGTCGTGCAGTGCCGGAGTCGGCGGGTTTTCGATTGTCTGCCGCCACCCGGGCCGCACGTTGCCTGCGCGGCTGGCCACGGCGCCGGTGCGGGACGTCGTCGACGCCGACATCTGATGCCGCACGAGCTGCGGCCAACTGGCGTCCCGCAGGGTTGCCTCCATGTCGGCCAGGATCTGCTCCGCGTCCTCCTGCCGGAGTGCCTCCGCAGCCACCAGCCCGATCGCTACCCCGCGGATCTCAAACAGGTTGAAGCTGTTCTGCCGGCTGGGTGACGGCTGCCCCCTGCCCGCTCCGAGCCGGTCGGCAATCAATTTCTCCAGATAACCACGTCCGTCCATGTCCCTATCATCCACCGCCGATACCGGCGCTCTGGCTGGCGGATTTGCGCTACACCTCGGCCAGTGCGTTGAGGGTGGCCGCGGCGTGCGTGATGTCGGCGGAGAGCGGGCGGTCGGTGAGGTCGGGGTCGAGGACGGCGGCGGCCGCCTCGAAGGCGAGCCGGACCGGGAGGTCGAGAAGGCTGGCGTTGCGCATGCGGAGGGCGCGGGTGGCGGCGACGAGTTCGCAGGCGAGGACGTGGCGGTAGGCGGTGGCGGCGTGGTGGATGGCGCGGGCGGCCTGGGTGGCGAAGCTGGCGTGGTCTTCGAGGCCGCGGGAGACGACGGCGGTGCCGATTGTCACCGGGAGCGCGGCTTGGCGGAGTTGGGCCAGGGCGTCGTGGGCGACGTATTCGAGGATCATGATGCCGGAGCTGCCGCGGGGGCCGGTGGCCAGGAAGGCGGGGAGGCCGGTCAACGTTGGCTCGACGAGGTCGCCCAGGCGGGCGGCGGAGAGCTCGGCGACGTGGTGGACGGTGGCGCGCAGGCGGTCGAGGGCGACGGCCACATAGGCCGTGTGGAAGTGGGCGTGGTGGTAGGCGTCCCGGGTCTCGGTGGAGATCATCGGGTTCTCGGTGGCGGCGTTGATCTCGATGGTGAGGACGTCGCGGAGGTATTGGCAGGCGTCCAGGGCGGGGCCTTGGACCTGGGGGAAGGCGCGCAGGCCGTAGGGGTCCTGGAGGCGTTTGCCGGGGAGTGGGGTGCCGCTCATGCCCAGTAGCCGGCGTAGCTCGGCGGCGCAGCGGACCTGGCCGGGGTGGGGCCGGGCCTCGTGGACCGGGGTGGCGTAGGCCTCGGGGTTGCCGTCGAGGGCGATGAAGGAGAGCGCGGCGACGGCGTGGCTGGCGCGCAGCAGGCGGTCCATCTCCAGGCAGCCGAGGACGGACTCGGCGATGGTGGCGGCGTTGCTGCTCTGGAACGCCAGCGCGTCGCCGGTGTCGAACGGGACGGGCGGCAGCGAGCCGGACGCCCAGGCGTGCTCGCCGGCCAGCGCCAACCCGGTCTCGGCGAGCGCGGTCAGGTCGCCCGTGCCGATCGAGCCGGTGCGGTGCACCCGCGGGATCGCGCCGAGCGTCAGGGCGTCGGCGAGCGCGGTCAGCAGGCGCGGGTTCACCCCGGCCCGGCCGGCGGCGAGTTGGCTCAACCGCACCAGAAGCATGGCCCGGGCGAGCGGCGCGGCCAGCTCCTCGCCGGTGCCACCGGCGTGGCTGCGCATCAGTCGGCGGCCCTGCTCGTGCGCGGTCCCGGCGTCCAGCGGCTGGTCGCGGTTGGCGCCGACGCCGGTGGTGTGACCGTAGACCGGGCGCCGCGCGATCAGCTCGGGCACCAGCCGCCAGGAGTCCCCGGCCCGGCGCAGCGCCTCCGGGGCGACCTCGACGCGAACGTCGCGGCGATCGGCGATGAGCTGGACATCCTCGCAGCGCAGGGATATCCCGTCGACCATCAACACCCGACCGTCCACTGTGGTCATCCCTGATCGATACACCAAACCGCGGTTCTACTGGTGAGTATCCCGATACGTGGTCACTCGTTAGCGCTGATAAGACGTCGACCGGGTGAAAGGTGGGCACGATGACATACGGAAAGTGGCGGAGCGGACTGGTGCTGGGGGCGAGCTGCCTCACCCTCGCGGGCCTGCTCCTGCCGGCCCCGGCGATCGCGGCCCCGTCCGTCGTGGTGCACCCGGCAGCCGACACCGCGGCCGAGGCCGCCGCGGTCGCGGCCAAGTGGACGCCGGCCGCCATGCGCAGCGCCATCCCGCTGGACACGCTCGTGGTCAGCAACACGAAGCGGCTCAGCACCAAGGTGGCCAAGGGCGCCCCGCAGGTCGTCAAGCCCACCGCGGGCGGCGTGTCCGTCCAGTCGTTCCCCAACGGCGGCGGCGCGTGGACCGGCGGCGGCGGGATCACCAGGACCTCCGGCCGGGTGTTCTTCACCTTCCAGGGCCGCCGCGCCTCGTGCAGCGGGGACGCGGTGACCAGCGGCAACAAGAGCGTCGTGCTGACCGCCGGGCACTGCGTCAAGCTCGAGGGCGCCTTCCACACCGACTGGGTGTTCGTGCCCGGTTACAACAACGGCAACGCGCCGTTCGGCACCTGGACCGCCCGGCAGACCCTGACCACGCCGCAGTGGCTGGCCAGCGAGGACATCAACTTCGACGTCGGCGCGGCCGTGGTGAACACGCTCAACGGCCAGCGGCTGACCGACGTCACCGGCGCCCAGGGCGTGGCCTTCAACCAGGCCCGCGGCCAGCGGATGTACGCGTTCGGCTTCCCCGCCGCGGCGCCCTATGACGGCACCAAGCTGATCTACTGCAGCGGAACCGTGATCAACGACTTCCTGCTGAGCAGCGACCTCGGCATGTCCTGCAACATGACCGGCGGCGCCAGCGGCGGCCCGTGGTTCCTCAACTTCAACGAGGGCACCGGCACCGGCGTGCAGAACTCGGTGAACAGCTTCCGCTACCAGATCCTCGGCGTGATCGACCCCGGCTTCATGTTCGGGCCGTACTTCGGGACCGACGCGCAGAACCTGTACAACACCGCGTCAGTGAGCTAGTGCCAGTCCAGATCATCGCGGGTTGACAAAGCCTCGTGCCTGCCAACAGAACCTCAGGGGACCGTGACGGTACTCAGCCACAATGACCCTGCCAACCGCAGGGTCCCCGGGGACGCAACCGAGGTAAAAACTCCGGAGAGGCGGAACAGTAGGCTGCCCGCCGTGACGTTCAGCGGATTCGGCGAGCATGCCATCGACTTCTACGACGGGCTGGCCGCGGACAACTCCAAGGCGTACTGGGAGGACAACAAGAAGGTCTACCAGGAGGATGTCCGCGCCCCGATGGAGGAGCTGCTCGCCGCGCTGGACAAGGAGTTCGGCGGGGACTTCGGCACGCCCAAGGTGTTCCGGCCGTACCGCGACGTCCGGTTCGCCAAGGACAAGACCCCGTACAAGACCGAGTGCGGCGGGGTGATCGAGGCCGGGCGCGGCGCCGGTGCGTACTACGTGCAGGTCAGCCCGGAGGGGCTGATGGTCGGTGGCGGCTGCTTCCACCTGCACTCCGACCAGATCGAGCGGTTCCGGGTGGCGGTGGCCGACGACATCCGCGGGCCGGCGCTGGAGAAGATCATCGCCACCCTGCGCCGGAAGGGCTGGGAGGTCAGGGGCGACCAGATGAAGGTCCGCCCGCGCGGCTATCCCGCCGACCACCCGCGGATCGACCTGCTGCGCTACCGGTCGGTCTACACCAGAAGGGTGTGGGAGCCGGACGACGTGCTGCACGAGAAGGCCTGCCTGGACCGGGTGCGCAAGGCCTGGCGGGAGATCCGCCCGTTCAACGAGTGGGCGGCCGACCACGTCGGGGTCAGCGAGCAGCCGCACCGCTGAAAGTTTCTGAATCGAAGACTGAATCGAGACAAAGCTACTGCGCGGTACTTCGGGATCGTTCCAGCGGGCCGGGCTAGGCTGCCTAAACGTGAGCCGACGAGCGAAGATCGTCTGTACTTTGGGTCCGGCCGTGTCCACTGCGGAGCGGGTGAACGAGCTGGTCCGGGCGGGTATGGACGTCGCCAGGATGAACTTCAGCCACGGTAGCAAGAGCGACCACAAGCAGGTGTACGACCTGGTCCGGGCGGCCTCCGACGAGACCGGGCACGCCGTGGGCATCCTGGCCGACCTGCAGGGCCCCAAGATCCGGCTGGGCACGTTCGCGGCGGGCCCGGTGGAGTGGAAGACCGGCGAGGTCGTCCGGATCACCGTGGAGGACGTGGCCGGCACGCACGACCGGGTGTCCACCACCTACAAGGGCCTGGCCAACGACGCCCGGCCGGGCGACAAGCTGCTGGTCGACGACGGCAAGGTGAGCCTCGTGGTCCGCGAGGTCGACAGCCAGGACGTGGTCGCCGAGGTGACCGAGGGCGGGCCGGTCAGCAACAACAAGGGGATCTCGCTGCCCGGCATGGACGTGTCCATTCCGGCACTGTCCGAGAAGGACGTCGAGGACCTGGAGTTCGCGCTGCAGCTCGGCGTCGACTTCATCGCACTGTCGTTCGTCCGGTCCCCGGCCGACATCGACCTCGTGCACCAGGTGATGGACCGGATCGGCCGCGGCCGCATCCCGGTGATCGCGAAGCTGGAGAAGCCCGAGGCGGTGAGCAACCTCGAGGCCATCGTGCTGGCCTTCGACGGGGTCATGGTGGCCCGCGGCGACCTCGGTGTCGAGCTCCCGCTCGAGCAGGTGCCGCTGGTGCAGAAGCGGGCCATCCAGATCGCCCGGGAGAACGCCAAGCCGGTCGTGGTCGCCACCCAGATGCTCGAGTCGATGATCAACAACTCCCGGCCGACCCGGGCCGAGGCATCCGACGTGGCCAACGCCGTGCTGGACGGCGCGGACGCGCTCATGCTCTCCGGCGAGACCAGCGTGGGCCGCTACCCGGTCGAGGCCGTGCGGACCATGAGCAAGATCATCTCGGCGGTCGAGCAGGAGTCCACCGTGGTGCCGCCGCTCTCGCACGTGCCGCGGACCAAGCGCGGGGTGATCTCCTACGCGGCCCGGGACATCGGGGAACGGCTCAACGCCAAGGCATTGGTCGCGTTCACGCAGTCCGGGGACACCGTGCGGCGGCTGGCCCGGCTGCACACCCACCTGCCGCTGCTGGCGTTCACCCCGGAGCAGAGCGTGCGCAGCCAGCTGGCGCTGACCTGGGGCACCGAGACGTTCATCGTGCCCAGTGTGGACTCCACCGACCAGATGGTCCGGCAGGTCGACCTGTCCATGCTGACCATCGGGCGCTACCAGGACGGTGACCTGGTGGTCATCGTCGCGGGCTCCCCGCCGGGCACGATCGGCTCCACTAACCTGATCCGGGTGCACCGCCTCGGTGAGGAGGACCACGCCTGAGAGGAGCTTCGTGGAGGCCGTCGATCACGCTGGTCAGCCGGTGCTCGACCGGTTGGTGAAGCTCCTGGACCTCGAGAAGATCGAGGAGAACATCTACCGAGGGGAGAGCCCGCGCAGCGCCACCGTGCGGGTGTTCGGCGGTCAGGTGGCCGGACAGGCGCTGGTCGCGGTGGGCCGGACGGTGCCGCCGGAACGCCGGGTGCATTCGTTGCACGCCTACTTCATCCGCCCCGGCGACCCGAGCGTGCCGATCGTGTACGAAGTGGACCGGATCCGTGACGGCCGCTCGTTCACCACCCGGCGGGCGGTGGCGGTCCAGCACGGCAAGGCGATCTTCGCGCTGTCCGCGTCGTTCCAGGTCGAGGAGCCTGGTCTGGACCACGCCGAGCCGATGCCGGACGTGCCGGACCCGGAGACGCTGCCCACCCGGCTGCAGAGCCTCGGGGACTTCGCCGAGAAGCTCGGCCGGGTGGCCACCGTGCCGCGCCCGATCGACATCCGGTACGTGACCGAGCCGCCGTGGCTGTCCCGCGAACGGGGGCCCCGCGACGACGCGCGCAGCCAGGTCTGGATGCGGGCCGACGGCACCCTGCCCGACGACGACCTGCTGCACGTCTGCGTGCTGACCTACGCCTCGGACATGACGCTGCTGGACGCGATCCTGGCCCGGCACGGCGTCTACTGGGGCACCGACAACGTGATCGGCGCCAGCCTGGACCACGCACTGTGGTTCCACCGCCCGTTCCGCGCCGACGAGTGGTTCCTCTACGACTGCGCCTCGCCGAGCGCCTCGAACGCGCGGGGCCTGGCCACCGGCCGGTTCTTCTCGCAGGATGGCAAGCTGATCGCCACCGTGGTGCAGGAGGGACTGCTCCGCGTGGTTCCCTGACGCCGGAATACTCGAGCGGGCCGGTGGTGTCTGGACTGACGAGCAGCGCAGGGAGCGAGGAACGAGCGACCGAGCAGCGCAGGAGGGAAGACACCGCGTCAAGGCCCGCTCCCGCGAGCGGAGCGAGCAAATCAGACACTGACTTGAGGGGGGTCTGTGCGACGAGTTTGGCCATTTGCCCTGGCAGCGGCGGTGTTCGCGGCGGCGGCCGCGCTGGTGGCGTTGCATGTTCACGTTCCGCAATGGGTTCGACCGGCCGTGCCGGACAGCGCGGAGGTCCGGCTGCACGGCGCATTGCTGGCGGTGCTGCTGGCCGTGCTGGCCCGCGGGCTGGCCGGGCGGCGCAAGACCGCCTACTGGGCCGGGATGGTCGCGGCGGTCTGCGGCGCGCTCACCTTCGGCCCGGGAGTGCCGGCCGTGCTGCTGCTGATCATCGGGGTGCTGCTGGCGTTGCGCCCGGCCGACTTCCCGGCGGTGCCGGCGCTGTCCCGGGTGCGCACCGCGGTCGCCGGCGGGCTGATCGTGCTGGCCGGGGGCGGGCTCTACGACGCCGCCCTGCACTGGGACGCCCACCTGCGCGTGGATCTGCTGTCGCTGCTGCTGATCGCCGCCGTGGTGGTGCTGGTCGTGCTGGTCGCGCCCGGTCCCGCGCCGGCCCCGGCCGACGAGCTGACCCGCAGCGTCGTGCGCGGGCTGGCCGCACACCCTGCCTCGGGCACGCTGGCGCCGTTCGCGTTGCGGCACGACAAGGCCTACGTGTTCAGCCCGGACGGCCGGGCCGCGCTGGGCTACAAGGTGGCGTTCGGCGTGGCCGTGGCCGGCGGGGACCCGGTCGGGCACCCGGACTCCTACGCCGCCGCGGTCGAGGCGTTCACCGCCCGCTGCGCCCGGGACGGGTGGCGGCCCGCGGTGCTCGGCGTGCGTGCCGAGCTGGCTGAACTCTGGCATGCGCACGGGCTGCGCTCGGTCGGCATCGGCGACGAGGTGCTGCTGGACCTCGACTCGTTCAGCCTGGACACCCGGGCCATGCGCAACGTCCGGCAGGCCGTGGCGCGCACGCACAACGCCGGGGTGCGCACGGTGATCGTGCGAGAGGGCGACCTGGCGCCGGCGCTGCGGGCCGAGCTCGCCGAGGTGTCCGCCCGCTGGCTGCGCGGCTCCCGCGAGCGCGGCTTCTCCATGATCCTGGACGGGTTGCTGACCGGCGCGCACCCGGACTGCGTGCTGGTGATCGCGCTGGACCGGGCCGGGCGGGTGGTCGGTTTCCAGCGCTACGCCCTGTGCGCCGGCGGCGAGGCGCTCTCGCTGGACACCATGCGGCGGGACCGCGGCGGCCCCAACGGGCTCAACGAACGGATGATCGTCGACCTGGTCGACCGGGCGCGGCAGTGGAGCGTCCCGGTGCTCTCGCTCAACTTCGCCGCGTTCCGCACCCTCCTGGACGCCGGCTCCGGCCGCCGCGGCCTGGAGCGGCTCGGCTACCGCGCCCTCCACCTGCTCGACCCGTGGATCCAGCTCGAGTCGCTCTACCTCTTCAACGCCAAGTTCCGCCCCAACTACCGCCCACGCAGCGTCGCCTTCCCCTCGTGGTGGTCGATTCCGACGGTCGCGGCGGTCATGCTCGGCCTCGAGTTCACCGGCAGCGGCACTCGCCGGGCCCCCGAGACCGAGCCCACCCTGGCCGCCGGGCCGACCATGGTCACTGGAGATGCGGAGTAGGTAATGCCCTGAAGGCGGCCTTCGGGACGTTCAACGCCCTGAAGGCGGCCTTCAGGGCATCCATGCCTACCAACCCGCGCCAGGAAACTCAGAAGGTCCGGGACCGTGTCGGGGCGACGTGGTCCCGGACCCTCTGGTTTGTCGGGCGACGCGGGGGAGATCCGGGGGAGACTGGTCGCCCGACACGGGGCCGCGCGCTGGGGGGAGGACGCGCGACCCCGTCGTTCAGCGGAGGTGGTGGTGCAGGCCGGCGCCGATGTCGAGGATGTCGGGCGGGTGCGGGTCGTCCTCGGTCAGGAGCAGGCCGAGGTGGGCGGTGAGGTAGGCGCGGCAGGGCGCGGAGGAGCGGCCGAAGCGGCGGGTGCGGCAGGTGGGGCAGCGGCCGTGGTGGTCGGGCTCGTGCTCCTCGAGGACCTGCTGGAGCGCGGCGGCGATGCGGGGCAGCTCCAGCCTTGCGAGGGTGGCGGCGGTCGTGTCATCGGAGGTCTGGGCTCGCTCGATGACCCCGGCCAGGTACTCGTGTAAGGAGGTCTGGAGATGGCTGAAGATTGAGCTGCTAGTCACCGTCGTCCCTCGGCGAACTGGCTGCGGATCCCACCCGGATGTGGGAGCGCGGAACAGGCCGTGACGGCATAGAGTGCCTTTGCGACACACCCACCGACCCGCACCTCGCTTTGCAGTCCTAAATTTGACGTTGAATACCCAAGGAGCTTGCTCCTTGCAAGGCTCAATGTGCAAGTTGCAACACCCGAACGGATGATACCCGACTGCGGAGGGCGGCACGACACCCACACCGGGTAGACACGGAGCCCTCCTCAATACGAACATCCGTCAACGACGTCGAGCATTGAGGTGATTGGTCATGGCGAGAGGTAACAGCCCGACGGTGCGACGCCGGCGGCTCGCCAGCGAGCTCCGCCGGCTGCGTGAGGCCGCCGGGCTGACCATCGACGAGGTCGGTGACAAGCTCGAGTGCTCGGCGTCGAAGATCAGTCGCATCGAGACCGGCCACGTGGGAGTGACCCCGCGGGACGTGCGCGACATGCTCGAGCTGTACCCGATCGACGCCGACCAGCGCGAGGCCCTGGTCCAGCTCGCCCGGGAGGCGCGCAAGAAAGGCTGGTGGCACGCCTACAACGAGGTGTTCACCGGCTCGTTCGTCGGCCTGGAGTCGGATGCCTCCTCGCTGCACGCACACCAGGCGCTGCTGGTGCCCGGTCTACTCCAGACCGAGGACTACACCCGCGCGGTGCACAAGGCGATCCGTCCCGACCAGCCGGACGAGGAGATCGAGCGCCGGGTCCTGGCCCGGCTGGCCCGGCAGAACCTGCTCGCCGACCCGCAGCCGCCCGAGTACTGGGCGATCATCGACGAGGCCGTGCTGCACCGGGTCGTCGGCGGCCCGGAGATCATGCGGGCCCAGCTGAACCGGCTGATCGAGGCCGCCGAGCTGCCCCACGTCACGTTGCAGGTGGTTCCGTTCGGCGCCGGGGCACACGCCGGCATGGAGGGGCCGTTCCTCATTCTCGGCTTCCCCGAGCAGGCCGATCCGGACGTGGTGTACGTCGAGAACACGACAACCGGGTCCTATTTGGAGGACCCATCCGACGTGTACCGGTATACGTTGATGTTTGACCATTTGCGAGCGTCCGCCTTGAACACGAGCGAAACGCTGCGGATGGTCAGGGAAGCGGCCGATCGGCTGGGCTAGCGAACGAAGGGAGTTCGGCGTGACCGTTTCTGACCTGAAAGGCGCGCAGTGGCGCAAGAGCAGCCGCAGTGGCGCGGGCAACGACTGTGTTGAGCTGGTCGTAGGCGGAAGCGGCGCAGCGGTGCGGGATTCGAAGAGCCCCGGGACCGGCCACCTGATCTTCACGGAGACCGGGTGGCAGGGGTTCCTCGGGTTCGTCAAGGAGGAGCCCCACGGCAGCTGCTGAGGGGCGCATCTCGTTGCGCCCGCAACCACGTTGACGCAAGGCGCGGTTTGCGGAGCCGCGGTGCCGGACTCGCGGGCACCGCGGCTCTTCCGTGTCCGCCTTACCCGCACCCGGCGGCCCGGGTAAGGGGTAAGGGGCCGGCCGGTGCGCCAGCACTGCGCAACCTTCGGATGTCCGCACCCCTCCCTCAGCACCAACCTTCACGGTGAACCGATGGGAGAGGTGATCAAGATGGAGTGGACGCCGGAGGCCGTCCAGGCCGAGGTCGAGCGCCGGCACGAGGTGGCGCGGCACAGCGCGCTGGTGCGGCAGCTGCGGGACTCCCGCGGGCCGCGCCCGTCCTGGTGGCGGCGGCTTCGAACGCACGACGGGCCGCATGAAGATCATGATGAGGACGGCGACGCGGCCGACGCGGCCTGAGGTGTGCCAGCATGATGGATATGCCGCGCCTCGGGTCGGGGGTTCCCCTGGTGGCGCGCGGCCGGGAGCTGGACCGGCTGCGTGTCGCGTTCGAACAGGCCGCGAGTGGGTCGGCGGTCGCGATGCTGATCGCCGGTGACGCCGGGGTGGGCAAGACCCGGCTCACCGAGGAGCTCGCCACCCTTGCCCGGGACAAGGACGCGCTGGTGCTGACCGGGCGCTGCCTGGACGCGACCGAGACCGGCCTGGCCTACCTGCCGTTCGCCGAGGCCCTGGCCCAGATCCCGGACCGGGACGCCGCCGTGCGGGCCCACCCGGGCCTGGCCACGCTGTTTCCGGACAGCGCCCTGCCGGCCTCGCCCGCGCCCGGCTCGCTGGTCACCGGCCTGCCGCTGCCGGTCGGTGCCGGCGCCGGGACGCGGTCCGAGCAGGACGTCGGCCAGCTGCAGATCTTCGACGCGGTGCACGGCCTGCTGGGCGATCTCGCCGGGCGCGGACCGGTGGTGCTGATCCTGGAGGACCTGCACTGGGCGGACGGGTCGACCCGCCGCCTGCTCTCGTTCCTCTGCTCGCGGCTGCGTGCGCAGCGGCTGCTGGTCATCGGCACCTACCGCGGCGACGACCTGCACCGCCGGCACCCGCTGCGGCCGCTGCTGGCCGAGCTGGTCCGGCTGCCCGCGGTGGAGCGGCTGGAGCTGGCCCCGCTGGGCACCGCCGACGCCCGGCGGTTCGTGGCGGCGCTGGCCGAGGACCGGGTGCCGGACGAGGCGCTGCGCGAGCTCGCCACCCGCTCCGAGGGCAACGCGTTCTTCGCCGAGGAGCTGCTGGCCACCTACGTCGAGTGCGGTGGCGGCATGCCCGCGACCCTGGTGGACGTGCTGCTGGCGCGGGTCGAGCGGCTCAGCCCGGCCGGCCAGAAGCTGGTCAGGGTCGCGTCGGTGTCCGGGCGCCGGGTGGCGCACAGCCGGCTGCGCGCCGTGGCCGGGCTCGGAGAGCTGGAACTCGAGGAGGCGCTGCGGGAAGCGGTGCAGCACTACATCCTGCTGGCCGGCGACGGGGAGGTCTATACCTTCCGGCACGCCCTGCTCCGCGAGGCGGTCTACGGCGACCTGCTGCCCGGCGAGCGGGTCCGGCTGCACGCCGCGTACGCCCGGGAGCTGGCGGCCGAGCAGGGCGCCCGGGGCGCGGCGGCGGCCCTGGCGCACCACAGCAGGGAGAGCCACGCGCTGCCGGTGGCGCTGGCCGCGTCGGTGCGTGCGGCCGAGGAGGCCGGCCGGCTGGGCGCGCCTGCGGAGGCGCTGGAGCACCTGGAGCGGGCGCTGGACCTGTGGCACGTGGTGCCTGAGATGGATCGTCCGGCCGATGTGGACGAACCGGCGCTGCTGCGCCGGGCGTCCTGGTTTGCCGGCACCTCAGGGGATCCGGAGCGGTCGGTGGCATTCGCCCGGTCCGCGGTCAAGCATGACGAGGGCGTCGACCCGGAGGCGGGAGCGGAGGTGCGGCGCCGGCTGGCCAAGGCGCTGTCCGTGATGGACGGTCGCGAGGCGGAGGCGAGTGAGGTCATCCGGGCGGCCTGGGCGCTGGTCGCGGACCGCCCGTCCAGCTACACCAAGGCCTGGGTGCTGGCGGTGTCCGCGGTGATCGAGCGCAACGCCGACCGGGTGGACGCCGCGCGGGAGCGGGCGGAGCTGGCGGTCCGGGTCGCGCGCGAGGCGGACGCGCCGGGGCCGGAGGCGGACGCGCTGACGACGCTGGCCGCGCTGGACGAGCTGGCCGGGCGGGTCGAACAGAGCCGGGACCGGCTGGTCGAGGCGATGCGGCGGGCGGCCGAGGTCAACGCGCTGACCACGGAGCTGCGCGCCCGGTTCAACCTGGCGATCAACCGCTACGAGCAGGGCCATCTCGCCGAGGCGGTGCGGGTGCTGGACGAGGGGGTCGAGCGGGCCCGGAGCACCGGGTTGAGCTGGAGCGCCTACGGCCTCGAGCTGCGGGTCCTGCAGGCGATCGCCAAGTACGTGACCGGCGACTGGGACGGGGCGCAGGCCGCCACCGAGCCGCCCGGGCACCGGGTGTCCGGCACGGTCTCGGCCCGGCTGGCCGCGGCCGGCGCGTACCTCATGGTCGGCCGCGGGCAGCTCACCGAGGCCGCCCGGGTGGTCACGGAGCTGCGCCCGGAGTGGCACCGCGACCTGCTGATCGCGCTGACCATGGGCGGGGTCGCGGCCGAGCTGGCCTGCTGGCAGGGCCGGCCGGAGCAGGGCGTCGCCGCGATCCGGGACACGCTGGACCACGTGCGGCAGGTGACCGACGACCGGCTGACCGCCGGGATCCGGCTGGGCGCGCTGGGGGTGGCCGCGGCGGCCGACCTGGTAGCCCGGGCGACGGCGCGCCGGGACGGGTCCGCGGCCGGCGACGCCCGGCGGGACGGGACGGAGCTCGCCGAGCTCGCGCGGGAGACCGCGGAGATGGGCACGCCGCGGACCGGAGAGTTGGGTCCGGAGGGGCGGGCCTGGCTGGCCCGGGCGGAGGCCGAGGCGAGCCGGCTGGCCGGGGCCGGGGACGTGGCGTTGTGGCGGACCGCGGTGGACGCGTTCAGTTACGGCGCGGTGTACGAGCAGGCGGTCTGCCGGTGGCGGCTGGCCGCGGCGCTGCTCGGCGCGGACCACCGGGAGGACGCCGCGGCCGAGCTGAAGGCGGCGCACGAGGTGGCCGACCGGCTGGGCGCGCGGCCACTGCGGGACGCGGTGCGGCGGCTGGCCCGGCGCGGGCGCATCCCGCTCGGCGAGGGGGAGGTGCCGCGGGACGAGATCGACCCGTTCACCCCGCGGGAACGGGCGGTACTCGGGCTGGTCGCACTGGGCCGGACGAACCGGGCGGTCGGCGCGGAGCTGTTCATCAGCGAGAAGACGGTGAGCGTGCACCTGTCGCGGATCATGGCGAAGCTCGGCGCGAGCAACCGGGCCGAGGCGGTGGCGATCGCCCACGAACGGGGCCTGCTCGAGCAGCCGGGCAAGCTTTCCTGAGGGATTGGCGCGGGTGGGTGGGTTGCTTTGCCGGCCCTGGCACAAACTCCGTGAACCCGCCGCCCGAGACCCGGGCGGAGAGTGGCCCGCGGCGTGCGGCAGCGCTTCCCACCTGCGACGTTGCGCACCCGAAAGGCACGGCTGTTTCAAGATCACCTGAGTGCGACGAAGGACGCTTTCCTCACGCTGGGCGTGAGAAAGGACGCCTTCCTCGCATCCACTCCACAATGGACCCTGAGGTGCCGCACGGCTCAGCACCACCGGCACGCCACCGGCCTCGGGTAGCACCGCCTGAGGCGCTACCCAAACGATCTTGAAACGGCCCTGACCCGACACGTCAATCGCTCAAGCGATCGAAGAGCTCTTCACGGAAAGTGGCCAGAGTCAGAACTCACCCTTCAAACCACCCGTCAGCTCCACGTCTTCAGCAGAGGTGCGCCCGTGGAAGCGCGGACCGGGTCGTCCGTCGTGTTCTCTGGGGGCAACCCCCAGGGCCCTTCCGACGGGCTCCCCGGACGCTGGCCGTGGTCACCATTCCGGAATGGACATTTCATCCAGTTGAGTGCGGGACGTGCTGGTGCGGTCATGGGGCGCAGGGGTTGAAGCGGGGTGGTTCGGGTGGGAGGCGTTCGCCGCGGGGGGTGGTGGGGATGGTGGCGGAGAGTCTGATGCGGGTGAGGGTGGAGGCGTGGGTGGCGGGGAAGGCGCCGAAGGTGTCGAGGATGGCGCCGGTGGAGGTGTTGAGTTCGAGGATGGCGCGGAAGGCGTCGACGACGACGTAGAGGCGGGTGGCGTCGGGGCTGAGTGCGGCGCTGCTCGGCCAGCGGCCGGCGATCAGGGTTCGGAGGGTTTGGCCGGTGGTGACGCTGATCTGGCGGAGGGCTCCGCGGGAGCGGTCGGCGCAGAGGTCGGCGAGGTAGATGCTGGCGCTGTCGGGGGAGAACAGGAAATCGGTGGGGAGCACGCCCATGGGGATGGTGCGGACCACGGTGTCGGCGGTGGTGTCGACGAGGGCGCCGGTGCGGATGAGGACGAAGCGGCCGTTGGGGGAGACCGCCAGGTTGTTGAGCAGGCTGTTGCCGACGGTGAGGGGGATGGTCCCCTGGACCGTGTTGGTGGCGGTGCTGATGATGGTGAGCTTGCGTGAGGCGAGGGTTCCGGTGTCCGTGGCGACGTAGATCCGGGTGCCGTCGGGGGATGCCGCCGGTAGGCCTGGCTGGTCGGTGGGGATGACCCGGATGATCTGGCGGGTCGTGGTGTCGATCGCGGTCACCGAACCGGAGCCGTCGTTGCTGACGTAGGCCCGGCGGCTGTCCGGGGTGAACGCCACGCCGGCCGGGTCCGGCCGGACCGGAATGCTGGCCACGATGGACATCGTGGCGGTGGAGACCACCACGACGCGGTCGTGCACGTCGTCGGTGGCGTAGATCTCCTGGCCGTCGGGCCGCACCGCGTATTCCAGGAAGAAGTCGGAGGGGATCCGGTTGGTGATCGTGTTGGTCGCCGGATCGAACGCCACCAGCGTGCGATCCTTGGTGTCGACCAGCAAACCGCGCGTCGCCCCGCCGGCGGCCGTTGCCGGAGAAGCCGTGAAGGCGAGGGTTGCCAGCACGGCGCCCAGCGTCGCCACGGCGCGCTTCCACCCATTGCTGCCCATAAAGGAACCCCCTGAAGTCGTGGCGTGGCGGTGACTTTAGGGCCGCCGCCGGCATCGCCGAAACGGGCGAACTCACCTAGGGCGGCGGGTTTCCCTTATGGATCACTGTGGACCCCGCCCGGTGGTCTTTGCCGGCACAGGTGTGCCCAAAGAATGACAGGAGTCGTGATGCCGAGATTTGTCCTGACCGGCGCCCCCGGGGCCGGGAAGACGGCCGTTCTCCGCCTTTTGGAGGTCAACGGGTATGTCGTCGTCGAGGAGGCCGCGACCGACACCATCGCCCTCGATCAGGCCCTCGGCCGCGCGGAACCGTGGCACGATCACGACTTCATCGACAAGATCGTCACCTTGCAGCGGCAACGGCAGGGTTCTGTTCGGGCGGCCGCGGGTGCCGGGGTCTTCTTCGACCGCTCGCCGGTGTGCACGCTGGCGTTGAGCCGGTTCCTCGGCCTGACGGCGTCGTCCCTGCTCGCCCGCGAGGTCGATCGGGTCGTGGCGGAGGGCGTGTACGAGCCGACGGTCTTCTTCGTCCGCAATCTGGGATTCGTGGCGGCCACCGCGGCCAGGCGGATCAGCTTCGAGGACTCGCTGGTCTTCGAGCGACTGCACGAGGATACCTACCGTGAACTCGGGTTCGAGCTCGTCGAGGTGCCCGCGGGTCCGCTGGGCGACCGCGCCGCTCTGGTCCGGCAGACGGTTGAACGGCTGCGCGGGCGATCTCCCCGCCATCGTTCAGGGGTTGTCTCCGGGTGGCGGTCGGGGTGTTTCCGGATGTTCCGCTTACCCGGTCCCGGGCACAGTTGACGCGTGCGAAAACCATTGGTCGTGACAGCCGCCGTCGTGGCGGCGCTGAGCGTCTTACCGCTGTCCACCGCCGCGGCCACCGTTGGCCTGTCCCTTCCCGCGCCCACGGGGCCGGCCGCCGTCGGGCGCACCACCCTGGCCCTCACCGATCGCGACCGCGCCGATCCCTGGGTGCCCGAGGCGGGGCCGCGTCAGCTCATGGTCTCCCTGTACTACCCGGCCGTGCGCGGCACCGGCGACCCGGCCCCGTACATGGACATCGCCGAGGCCGCCGCGCTCGTGGACTTCGCCCAGCTCGGTCCGGAGTTCACCGCGGAACGGCTGGCCGGCACCCGTACCTGGTCACGCACCCACGCCCGACCACTCCCCTGCCGGCACCCGCTCGTCCTGTTGTCGCCCGGGTTCACCGTTCCCCGCCACACGCTGACCGCCCTCGCCGAGGACCTCGCCTCCCACGGCTACGTCACCGCCGCCGTCGACCACGCCTTCGAGTCGGTCGCCACGAAGTTCCCCGGCGGCGTGCTCCCGTGCGCGGCCTGCGACCTGCCCGGCCAGATCGGCAACGCCCCCATCGCCGTCAACCGCGCCGCCGACCTGTCCTTCGTGCTCGACCAGCTACGCCACCACCCCCTCGTCGATGAGCACCGCGTCGCCGTCGTCGGGCACTCCATGGGTGGGGACGCGGCGGCCACCATGATGCGCGCCGACTCCCGCGTCGACGCCGGCGTCAACCTCGACGGCCCGATGGTGCCCACCGACCCGCTCACCCGCCCGTTCCTCCTGCTCGGCACCCTCGACGACCATTCCCCAGGCGGCACGTTCGATCCGTCCTGGGACGCCGTGTGGCCGCACCTGTCGGGCTGGAAACGCTGGCTCACCGTCACCGGCGCCGACCACTACTCGTTCACCGACCTCGACCTCCTCGTCCACCAGTCCGGCGTCGACCTGCCCATGCCCCTGGACCCCGTCCGCGGCATCCAGCTGACCCGCACCTACGTCACCGCGTTCCTCGACCAGCACCTGCGCGGCATCCCCCGACGCCTGCTCACCGGGCCGGCGGCCGACTTCCCGGAGATCACCTTCCAGCAAGGGCCGGCTTGATCGTGTCGTGCCGGGCGCGCAACGCCTTCCGGTCCACCTTGCCGATGCCCACGAACGGCAGGCCGTCGACGACGTCGACCGACCGCGGCGCGCAGAACGGCGGCAGTTCCTCGGTCACCCGGTCGCGCAGCTCCTCGACGCTCGGCGCGAGATCGCCGTCCGGCACCACGAAGGCGTGCCCGGCCTCGCCGAGCTCGGGATCCGGGACGCCGATCACCGCGGCCGCCAGGACCCTTCGGGTGGGCGGTGAGCGCGTCCTCGATCGGCCGGGGGAACATCTTCCGCGCGCCGTGCCTGGTGATGATCATGTCCTGACTCCGGCCGACGAGGTACAGGTAGCCGTCCGCGTAGAGATATCCGAGGTCCTGGGTGCGCACCCAACCGTCCACAATGGTCCGTGGTCCGGGCCGATGCCGCCCGGGCCGAGGCAGAGCACGGGTGCCGGCGCCAGCTCACGCGCCAGGTCCCGGCTCAGCTCGGCCCGCGCCGCGGGTCGTACAGGAACACATCCGGCCCCGTCTGCTCGAGGTAGGCCAGCATCTCCCGGCGCGCGCTACCCGGCTTCAGCCATACCGTCCGGCAGCCCAGCAGGTGCAACGCGAACTGCACGGCCGGCCCCTCGACCGGAAGCATGATCAGCACCGCGACCGACATCCCCGGACACACCCCGTGCTCGCGCAGCGCGACCGCGAGATCGAGGACCTGATCCCGTAAGTCCATATAGGACAGACGGTGGACGTTGTCCCTGATCGCTTCGCGGCGACCATGCTGGCCAAACTCGAAAGCGCCTAGTACTACAGGGCTAGATCATTAGGGTCTGGAGTCGGAGGCGGCGTCGGATGTGGGCTCGGCGGGCTTGGGTTTGGTGCCAGCGGCGCCAGACTGACCAGTGCAGGCCGTGGTTGATGGCGGGTTCGTCGCGGTGAATGAGGTTGAGGAGTCGGCGGATTTCGGCGAGTGTGAGCGCTATGAGACGTCGGTAGATGGGGGCCGCGGTTTCTGGTTCGCCGGGTGGATGTTGCCGCCGATGTGGCTGTTCGGTTCGGCGGGATCCCCTTTTTTCGTTTTGTGTGCGGTGACGGCGAGGAAGGTGTGGGCGAGCATGGCGAGGGTGATATGTCGGTGCCAGGCGTCCCAGGTGCGGACTTGGTAGTTGTCGAGTCCGACTTCATTTTTGCCGGAGCCGAAACATTCCTCGATGGGCCAGCGCGCTCCGGCCACGTTCACGAGTTCTCCGAATCCTGCGTGGTTCGGGTTGTGGCAGTGGTAGAACGCGAGTTCACCATCGTCGATAGATCGGCGGATCAGGTATTGGTGGTCGGGTTCAGCAGAGTCGGTGAGAGCCCAGTCGTAGACGCGGAAGCCTTTCGAACCGATCCCGCACGCGCGGCGTTGCCACACATTTCGGCGCAACCGTCCGGCGAGTTCGTCGCACTGGACCGTGTCGCCTTCCGGGTCGATGAATCGGGTGGTCTTCGGCACGGCCATCACAGGGTCTTCGAAGTTAACCGGGTCTTCGAAGTTAACCGGGCTTTGCTTGGTGTCGGGCGGCGCGGGTGGTTGCGCAGCGTGATCGTAGGCGCTGGTTGGTGGCGTTGCGGAAGCCGAAGGCGTTGCGGGCTTCGAGTTTGATCAGCCGGTTGATGCCTTCGCTGGCGGCGTTGGTGATGCCGGTGTGGATGAAGGCTTCGATCTGGGGCCACCAGTCCTGGATGGTCGTGGCGAGGCGGTGTAGTTCGGTGATGTCGGTGTCGGCGCACCAGCGGTAGAAAGTCCATAGCTGGTGGGAGATCCGGTGCCGGTCGGTGCCCTTTCGGGCCAGGGCCAGCAGGGTGCGGAGTTCTTCTTTTGCGATCCAGGCGGTCAGGACCTCGGTCCCGGCTGGCCCGAGGTCGGCCAGGCGGTTCCACATGTCGATGAACTTCTCGGGGGTCAGGTCTTCACGGTTGCGCAGCAGGCGCCGGCGCAGCCCGTATTCGGGGTCTTCTTTGCGGACCCGACGCCCGCGCAGCTTTGTGGTTGCCTTGCGGCGCACCGAACTGACCACCTGGTTGGCCAGTTGTACGACGTGGAAATGGTCGACCACCAGCGTCGCGTGGGGTAGATGCTCGCGCACCGCCGCCCGGAAGGCCGAACACATGTCGATCGCGACAGCCTGGACACCATCGCGCCACGCCTGTGTTCTGGCAGCCAGCCAGGACCCGGCATCACCGCTGGAGCGACCCTCGACCTGGCCCAGCAATCCCTGTTTCCCAGTCAGGTCAACAAATCCGGTGTGCCAACGGTCGGTGACCTGCTCCAGCGCCCCGGTCTCGGGATCGACGGCGAACCGCGGCTTGCCCCGGCGGGTTTCGTCGATTCCCAGCGCGGCCACCGGTTGCGGCTCCTCGGGCAACACCGCCGCGGCATGGTCGAGGAACGCCGCATGGACCACCGGCCAGGACAGGCCAAAATCCCGCGCCGCCTGCGCCACCGTGCGAGCCCCGTCGGCCACCGCGCCTCCCGCTGCGGCGCGAAGCCGGCCGGTCACCCGCTTCCGGGACGGGATCTGGGGCACCGACTCGGTGAACGAGGACCGCACACACGCCGATTCCCGGCACCGCCACCGCCGTTTCCGCCACACCAACCGCGCCCCGACAGGAAACGGCACATCACGCGGCCCGGTCGTGACCCACCCCTTCACCGAGACAGAAGGCACACCACACGACGGACAAACCCGCGGCGCGTCCATCGTGGCCACATGCACCACCCGGGTCCCATCCGAATCAACCTCGACCCGATCGACCACCACACCGGGCAACCCCAGCAACAACGTCGTATCGTTCACTCGCGTCCGTAGTTCTTCATGATCGACTGCCTAGACAACAGTCATGATCACGAAGGACTACGGACGCCCGTCACCCGGGGGCCACAACACCCCACAACAACTACCGCAAGTAACCAACCCGCCAGGCCGGAACCACCCTTGCCCGGTCAACTTCGAAGACCCCTTTTTGGAGGCATGGTCATACTGCTCCTTTCGTTGATTGTCGTGATCAAAACAGCCGGTCTTGTGGGTGGGGGACGTTGATACGCAGGCCTTTTTTGCGGCCGGTGCGGGTGAGGACGGCTTGGAGCTCTCCGCGCTTGACACGCTGCAATATGGTTTGGCGGGAGACTCCGAGTTTGCGGGTGGCGTATTGGACGGCGAGCCAGCCTTTGGGTGCGTCGTCGACGAGCATGCCGCGTAGTTCGTCGGTGAGCCGG
>NZ_DASYTH010000206.1:0-1828 GCF_036002505.1 Actinophytocola sp.
GGCGTCGAACGCCCGCGACGTGAAGGGCAGCCTGAGCGCATCGCCCGCAGTGAAGCCGAGATGAGGCAAGCGCTGCTTGCCGACTTTGAGCATCCCGAACGAGAAGTCACAGGGGATGACGTCCGCGCCGGCACGACGGAACGGCTCAGCGGAAGTGCCGGTACCGCCGGCAAGATCGAGGATCCGCTCCCCCGGCATCGGATCCACTGCGGCCAGCACCGCCCGGCGCCACAGGCGCGCTTGACCCAGCGAGAGGACGTCGTTGGTCCGGTCATAGCGCGGCGCGACGTCGTCGAACATCGCCGCCACCTCGCGCGGTTCCTTGTGCAGGTCAGCTCGGGCCACGCGCTAGAGCCTCGCACGAGTCGCAAGGCTGGGATCAGGTGGGCGTACGCATGCATGCCGGACTCGCAGCTTCGGCCAGGCGAGCGCACGAGCGTCGGATCACGCCGGGTGGGGCGCAAAGGCATCTCGGTGGGTCTCGGCCTGGGACGGATCGGGCATTCCGGCCGGGTAGCGATGAGCCCAGCCCCGTCGGCCACGTACGCTGGTCGGCCGTGGGCACTTCACGGGAGCGGGCGCGGCTCGTCGTCCAGACCGTGGAAGTGCCCGATCCGGGTGACCTGCTGGACTGGCTGCCCCCCGTGGGCAGCCTGGCGTGGGTGCGCCGTGGCGATGGTCTCGTCGCGTCGGGCGAGGCCGCTCGATTCGAGATCACCGGCAAGAAGCACTGCGCCGAGGCGGCCGACTGGTGGCACGACTTCATCGAGCGCCTTGTCGTTGACGACGCCATCGGGGTGCCTGGGTCGGGACCGGTGGCGTTCGGGAGCTTCGCCTTCGATGAGGAGACCGGGGGCTCGGTGCTCGTCGTACCCGAACAGGTGATCGGCCGGCGGGATGGGCGGGCGTGGATCACCACGATCGGCCGGGAGCGCACCCATCGCGGGTCGGTGCCCGGAGCGGCTGGTGGCGCGCAGCACCGCCCGGCCGGGATCGGGCAATTGCCACCGCGCCCGATCACCGCGCCAGCACGGCATCCTGGTCCGATTCGCTGGGCCGAGGGGTCAGTGCCGGTGACGGCGTGGCGCGGTGCGGTCGCCGAGGCCGTGCGGCAGATCAACGCCGGCCGGCTGGACAAGGTCGTACTCGCCCGCGACCTCCTTGCTTATGCGGAGACCGCCGTCGACACCGGCCAGCTGCTCAGATCGCTCGCCGGCCGTTTCCCTGACTGCTGGACCTTCGCCGTGGACGGCCTGGTCGGAGCAACCCCCGAGCTTCTGGTGCGCAGAACCGGCCCGGACATCCTGTCCTTGGTGCTTGCTGGCACGGCCTGGCGACACCCGGGCGCCGAGGATGAGGACCAGCTGGCCGCCGAGCTGATTGCGTCCGCGAAGAACCAGGAAGAGCACGTCTACGCCGCACTATCGGCTGCCGAGTCACTGGCGCCCTACTGCGCCGAACTCTCGGCCCCGACTCAGCCGACAATCCTGCGACTGTCGAACGTGCTCCACCTTGCCACCGAGGTGACCGGCCAGCTGGCCGGCAGCACGGACGCGCTCACCCTTGCCGGCGCGCTGCACCCAACCGCAGCGGTGGCCGGCACGCCCACCGATGTATCGCTCGATGTGATCAGAGAGCTCGAGGGAATGAACCGGGGGCGGTACGCCGGTCCGGTCGGCTGGCTGGACGCCAACGGTGATGGGGAATGGTGCATCGCACTGCGCTGCGCGGAGGTCGACGGTAACCGGGTACGCCTCTTCTCCGGGTGCGGCATCGTCGCCGGCTCGGACCCCGACAGCGAGGTCGATGAAGCACAGGCCAAGTTCCT
>NZ_DASYTH010000207.1:0-4703 GCF_036002505.1 Actinophytocola sp.
GGCCCACCGGAATCTGGGACACATCGGCCTTGTCCCTGCCGGTCACCCAGTGGATGGGCGCGTCGACATGCGTGCCCGTGTGCTCACCGGTGGAGAAGTTGTTCCAATGCCACGCCGGGCCGCGCTCGTCGTAGTGGCTGATTTCCTCGCGGGCGAATGGCCTGGTGTTCCCTAACGGCGGCGGCAGCTGAATGATCGGCGTGTCCTCAGACAGCGGTGCCGTGAGATCGATCACCTCGATAGTCCCGGCGCTGATACCCGCCAGCAGATCGCTAAGCACCGACACGGAGTGCCTCCTTCAAGGTGGCTTCTTGCGGTGGTTCGCGGCGGCGCTCCTTGATCGCATGTGCCACCGAAGCACCATCACGTCGATCTTGCTCTCGGAGCGTAGGACCGTGCGATGGCAGCGTCAACGCCGCCCAGCTGAACCGCCTACCCGGTGGTATCCGCAGCACAGTGTGTTGAAGTCCGGGACTCCGCGGCACCCCGCTAGATGGTGAACCCATGAGGCCTCGACCTGCCCGTCATCGCGCCCTGCAGTGTCCCGTTCTCAGCCGCTGCCCGCAGGCGCGCCTCAGCGATTTTGTCCGAGGCACCCACTATCATCGAACACATGTTCGAGATCAATCCGCGTCTAGGCGCCGGGATCGGTGAGGTCGGCCCGGAGCCGGACTGGTCGCAGGCCGCTGGCCCGGGGTGTGCCCCCGAGGACTGGAACGGGCCCGATCTCGACCTGGTCGACCCGGGAGCTGACTGGTCACGTGCCGTGGACTGCGGCGAGGACCCAGCTCCCGCCGATGGGTCGGGTGCCGGCGCCGCTGGCGCGCTGGGCTGGGATTGGTCGCCGGAGCACGGCCCCGGGGTGTTCCCGCCGCCGTGGGATGAGCCGGCCCCAGACCTGACCCCACTGGTCGCGGAATGGTCGTGGGCTGACGCGCCACCCGGGGCCGGGCTGGCGGCGGCGTTGGACGAGCTGCCGGCAGTGTTGCTGGACGACTACGACCTCGTGGAGGCGATCGCCGGATGGGAGCGGATCGCGGCGTGGGCGGCGGCCCGCCAGGCGAGCGCGGTGGCCGAGCTGTCGCACCGGCCGGTGTTCGCCGGGCTACGGGTGACCACGGATGGGATTGACCCGGTCCGCGCCACCGCGCTGGAGATCGCGGCCCGGTTGCGGGTCTCCCACCAGGAGGCCACCTACCGGGTGGTAGTGGCGCAGGAGCTGACCACCGAACGGCAGGCCACCCTGGCCGCGCTGGGCACCGGGCGGATCGATCTGCGGCGGGCCCGCACCATCGTCGACGGCGTGCAGATCCTCGACACCGAACGGGCCGCCGCCGTGGAGGCGCGGCTGCTGGCCACTGCGGCCGAGCAGACCCCGCCGGCGTTCCGGCGGCGGGTCGAGCAGCAGGTCGCCGCGGCCGACCCGGCCGGATTCGAGCAGCGGCATCACAGGGCGATGACCGACCGGCAGGTGCGCTGTCGGCCGGAGGCGGACGCGATGGGCAGCATGTGGGCGCTGCTGCCCGCCGCGGGCACAGCACTGGTCAATACCGTCCTCGACGCCGCCGCCGACGCGATGAAGATCGGCCACCCTCACGATGGGCGCACCCACGCCCAGCGGCGCGCCGACGCGCTGGTCGCGATGGCGGAACTGGCATGGCAGACCGGCCATCTCGGCGGGGCCCGGTGCGGGCCGCGGCTGGCCCGCCGGCAGCGCCGCCGGTTGGAGATCGGTGTGCTCGTCCCCTACCCCGCCCTGCTCGGACTGACCGACCAACCCGGCGAGCTAGCTGGATTCGGACCCATCCCCGCCTCCGTAGCCCGCCGCATCGCCGCCAGCGGGGTGTGGCGGCGCATCCTCACCGACCCCACTAACGGCCGCGTGCTCGACTACGGCAAAACCCGCTATCGGCCACCGAAAGACCTCGCGGAGCACATCATCGCGCGGGACCGCACTTGCCGCGGCGTCGCCTGCAACCGTCGCGCCGAAACCTGCGATATCGACCACACCATCAACTATCCCGACGGGCCTACCGCCGACTGGAACCTCGGCCCCTTCTGCCGCCCAGAACACAACGGCAAAACGTGCCGACTCTGGCAGGTCAGTCAACCCCGGCCCGGCCATTTCCGCTGGCGCTCCCCCACCGGCCACACCTACACCAAAGATCCCGACCCGGTCGGACCGATCATCGACGACACCGTAGACCAGAGCCGGCCGGCTAGCCCGACGGACGAACCAGACGACCCCGACCCGCCACCCTTCTAGATCTTGGAACGGGACAACCATGCGGACGGCTCGCCACCGTCCTAGCGCTGCAATAAACAAGGTCGAGTAGCCACGACGTTTGGTCGGGCGGCAGCTCGCGCACACCCGAAGAGCTATCTAAGCGTCGGCGCAGATTGCCCCGCGATCCGGAGTCCGCTCTGCGCCGACCACACGGCGGCGTATCCAGGCTGACGCGACGGGCCGTTCAGGGGGCCAGCGCCCGTCAGCGGGCCACCGCCCGTCAGCGGGCCACCGCCCGTCAGGGGGCCAGCGCCCGTCAGGGGGCCAGCGCCCGTCAAGCGCACCAGCTATAGCGGCGGCGGTTAGGGGTTCCAGCGGCGGTGGTGCGTCTGGTCGGCCGTCGGATCGCGGACAAGCTCGAGGCGCGGCCTAGGTCCGTCGGTGCGGCCGGCCTGCGGGCGACGGGATCCGGCCTGGAACTGGACGGGCCACGGAGCGCCTGGGCCGGCGTAGTCCTGCTCCGCGGCGGCGTGCAGGGTCCAGGCCGGGTCGTACAGGTGGACTCGCGCCAGCGCGCACAGATCGGCGCGACCGGCGAGGATGATTGAGTTGACATCGTCCCAGGATGAGATCGCACCGACCGCGATCGTCGCAATGCGAACCTCGTTACGGATCCGGTCTGCGAAGGGGGTCTGGTACGACCGGCCGAACGCCGGCCGCGCCTCCGGCGTTGTCTGACCGCTGGAGACGTCGATCGCATCCGCGTCGTGTTCCGCGAACGCGCGGGCGATGTCCACCGCTTCGTCGCCGTCGACCCCGCCGGGCACCCAGTCGGTCGCCGAAATCCGCACCGTCATCGGCCGTTCGCTCGGCCAGACGGCCCGCACGGCGTCGAACACCTCCAGTGGATAGCGCAGCCTGTTGGCGAGCGGTCCGCCGTACTCATCGGATCGCCGGTTGCTGACCGGTGTGATGAAGCTCGAGAGCAGATAGCCGTGCGCGCAGTGCAGCTCAAGCAGATCGAAGCCCGCCCGTGCACCGCGCTGCGCCGCGGCCACGAACTGGTCCTTGATCTCCGCCATGTCGTCACGGCTCAGCTCGCGGGGGATCTGGTTGGCCGGTCCGTACGGGATTGGTGACGGCCCGACCACCTCCCAGTTTCCCGCGGGCAACGGTTCGTCCATGCCCTCCCACATGAGCTTCGTCGAGCCCTTGCGGCCGGAGTGCCCGAGCTGCAAACCGACCTTCGCCGGACTGTATGTGTGGACGAAGTCGACGACCCGCGCCCATGACGCCTCGTGCTGGTCGTCGTACATCCCGGTGCAGCCGGGACTGATCCGGCCCGCGCGGGAGACGCACGCCATCTCGGTCATCACGAGGCCGGCGCCGCCGAGCGCTTTGGAGCCGAGGTGAACAAGGTGGAAATCGGCCGGCAGCCCGTCGTCTGCCGTGTACATGTCCATGGCCGACAGGACGACCCGGTTGGGAAGCGTGAGCGCCCGCAGCCGGAACGGCTGGAACATCGGCGGACGCACATCGGCCGGCTCGGGCCGGACGCCTCGCGCGGCCTCGCTCGCAGCGAACCACTCATCGAGCCGGTCGAGGAACTCACGGTCGCGCAAGCGCAGATTGTCGTAAGTGACCCGGCGGCTACGCGTCAGGATATTGAACGCGAACTGTGGTGGCTCCTGGTGGACGTATTGCCCTAGGTTCTCGAACCACTCCAGGCTCGCCTGCGCAGCGCGCTGCGTGGACAGCACGACCGGGCGCCGCTCCGCCTCGTACGCCACGAGCGCATCATCGACCGCGACCTGCTCATGGAGGCACGCGGCGAGCGCGAGCGCGTCCTCCATGGCCAACTTGGTCCCTGAGCCGATCGAGAAGTGGGCTGTATGGGCCGCGTCACCGAGGAGGACGACGTTGCCGCGCCGCCAGCTCTCGTTTCTCACCGTGGTGAACCTGATCCACCGGGAGTTGTTCGCGATCAACCGATGGCCGGACAGGATATCGGCGAAGAGCTCCTCGCAGCGGTGGATGCTCGCAAGGTCGGACTCGCCTGGGGCGAAGTCGCGCGCGGCGAGCCGGTCGAAGCCTGCAGTTCTCCACACCCGCTCGTGCATCTCGACGATGAACGTGCTCAGCGGTGCCAGCTCGTCTCCCCCGCTGTGCGGCCTGTCGTACGGATAGCCATGGATCTGCATCACACCCCACGGCGTCTGCACGACGTAGAACTTGAAGGCGTCGAAAACGAGGTCGGTGCCGAGCCACATGTAATGGCAGCGGCGGGCGTCGAGCGTTGGCCGGAACGTGTCGGCGAACTTTGCCCGGGTGGCAGAGTTGACCCCGTCGGCGGCGACAACCAGGTCGTACTGCAGCGCGAGTTCGTCGGCAGGCGGTGCCTCGGCAAGCATGTGGACGCGCACCCCGAGGTGTGCCGCCCGGCCGCGAAGGATGTCGAGCAGCCGTACTCTGCTCA